>DASSXK010000200.1:0-6119 GCA_035703945.1 Ktedonobacteraceae bacterium
CGCGAGAGCGCCGTTGCGAAGTGTCTTTCAATAGTTAGCCATTCAATTTGCTGTGTCTTTAAATAACTAGGTAATTGTTCTGTGATGAGATCGATATCCTATGGGTCAGATGACACATGACAGGACGCGGCCGCAAAGGTATAGTTAGTGTAGAGATTAATCTGATTTCATGTATAATCATCTGCGCTCTTATTACCTGATTTGTATGTAGCCTGGAAGGAGGAGAGACATGGTTAGGAATGTATATCGTTGCTATCTCTATGTCGTCTACCTGGCATTGGTCGTATTCGCGGCTGTCGGTCTGGGCCGCTTGTTGCAGGTTGTGTTTTCTCAAAATCCCACTCTGCGTGGAAGTTATGGTACCATCGCAAGTGGCCAGGAAGTCGTGCAGGCCCTGGTCTTTGTGCTGGTCTCCTGGTTGATTGCTGGCTCACTTGGCGGTCTGCATTTTTGGCTGATCCGTCGAGATATGCGGACCGATCCGGACACCGCGAAGGGCGGTGCTGTACGAGCCTTTTTCCTGAATGGGGTCCTGTTCTGGCTTGTCGGTGTGACAACCATGATCGCCGCTTTTATGCTCTTCCCCGTGCTGGGAAGAGATGGTGATGTGACCTATCAATTGGCCTTCGTGCTGTCCGGGCTGCTTGTGATGGTTTTGCTGGAATGGGATCGGCAACGCTATCCGGCTCAATCAACCATCGCGCAGGTTTTTCAGCGGTTACATTTTTACGGTATTCAGTTGCTGCTGTTGGGTTTCTTTATTACGACCTGGTATTCGTTTGCCAGTTCACTGCTTCTATATATTGCAGGAGGCCTGTTGAACCAGCCAATCGTCGATCCAAACTGTTCTGGTGGTAATAGTTGCATCGCTGGTGGAGCGGATGTCCTAAGGGCTCTTGGGAGCGTGGCCTGGGTAACGATCTTCTGGCTGGGTTACGGCTGGATTATGCGCAAGGATATTGCTAATCTGCTACGTCACCTGGCGCACTTCTTGAGTCTGGCTGTCGGTTTCGGTTTTTGTATCGGGGCTCTCAAACTGGTGATTGATCTGCTGTTGCTGGCAGTGATTGGGCAGCCGGTCGCCCTGGCCCAGGTGCTTGAGCCAGGCGGGACGCACAACTTTGTCGGTCCCTTAACCGCTGCTCTGCTGGTTCTGGCTGTCTACGGACACTGGATGAATTATGTTGTCCGAGGTGGGGCGATCCAACGCTCGGTTGTGCTTTCAATTTCCGAGACCTTGTTGACGATTGCGTTAGCCGTCGCCTTCTGGTGGGGTGTTGGATTGTTGCTGTATAACGCGATGGAACTCTGGTTCGCCTCTGCCCGCATTGACGCGACGACCTGGACGGCGGCCTGGTCGCTGCTGCTGGCTGGAATCGCCTACCTGCCATTGGATTATCACCTCTATCGCAGGACACGACAGGCCGATCTGAGCGGACCCCGCCGGGGCTTGCTGTTTGCCTTGATGGGTAGTGGCACCGTCGCGCTAGCAATAGGAGCTTCGGTCGCGCTTTACGCCGTTGGCACTTCGGCGCTTGGTTCGCCTCTGACAAACTGGCCGCAGGTGACACGGATGGGTCTGGCTGCTTTCCTGGTTGGCGCTGCCGTGGCTGGCTTCTACCTCTGGCGTTTCCGCCGAGAATTCCCGGCCGATACGACAAAGACACTAACAAAGGGTACTCCTGGACCTGCTGCACCGCTCGCTCAGCCCACTGAAGGATCTCCTGTGATGCTGGCCCCAACGCAGCCTTTACCTGGCAGAACTCTGGAACCCGCCACTCCCGATGCGGTCCTGGACGCTTTGCAGGCGGGTAAAATCACTCGTGTCGAGGCGCTGTCTCAGTTACAGCAACTGTTTCTCTCTGGCACTCGTGTATCGGATAGTTTGGCCTCTCAAGAGCGACCACAGCATTCTTCTGCTGAGGTGATTGAGCCTGAAATTCCAGAGGGGGCCAGTAAGTAAGTCTCTGCGCTTTGCGCAAGTTAGTCTAAGAGAAAAACAGCCCGCCAACTTTAAAAACTGGCGGGCTGTTTTTTTGTCTGTTTAGAGCCAGCGACGGACTCGCTGCTTGTAGGAGAGGTATTGTTCGCCAAATTTGCGCTCCAGGTACTGCTCTTCGCGCTGGATCACGCCGCGATTCATAATGCGCAGTGTGATTGGCAGGAGCAAGAAAGGCCAGAAGGCGTTGGCGAGGACTGAAATACCCGCGTAAAGCAAGGTCATGCCGACATAGATCGGGTTACGTGTCACCAAAAAAGGGCCGCTGGTTACGATGTCAGTGACGGGTTCTCTGGGATCAATCGGCGTGTGGGCGTTTCTCATGACGCGGAAGGCTGACAGACCAAACATCAGTCCTGCACCCATAAAGACACCGCCGAGCCAGGCTCGCATGAAACGAGGCAGGAATGGCACAGGTAGGCTTTCCTGAAGCACCAGGCCAGCGATCAGCGAGCCCGCGTAGATCAGCGGTGGAGGGGCGATCACACCGGCTTGATCTTTTGAAGTATCATTCTGCATGCTGCTAGCTCCTTTAATTCACCAAAATCTAAACCTTACTGCATTTTCTCTGTTCTATTTATATATTACGTGACGAGGAAATGTGAAGGTTCGCAACCTCTGAGTTTTGGGTCGAAAATCGAATTTCGCCATTTTCTGTGAAAAGTTGGCAGTCCGAAGCGAAAATAGCTTAAAATGAGGGCAGTCAAAACCGATTGGACTGAATCGCCTGCTCGCTTACGCAAGCAAAGCTGCTAAAGCCAGTCTGGACATACAGCATATAATAAATGTTGTATGTGTGGCGGATATCGTAATTCAGCCTGCTTGTATAAACTATCGAGCCCAGGGTCGCAATCAACACTTCGTGGCTGATTTATATGGATCTTGTGATGTTTGTGATTGTGCTGGAAGCATGCGGGGCTGGACTGCTGATATTGTGCCTCTTTATATTTCGAGGTTTTGCAGGAGAACATAAGAGATGTTCTCGTGTAATTCAAATATGCAAGTAACGTGTAGAGAAGAGCTGGTATTAACGTCAACATAGACCTCGCCGCCGGCTCGGTCTGCTCAGGAGGATGGAATCATGGAGCTTTCGCTGCGGCTGGATACTTTGGGCATGGTGGAGGTGCGGCACCTGCGCGTTCGAGACCGTTATCGAGATTGGCCTGCCTTTCAGGTGCTGGCTGCTTCTCGTCAGGCCAATGTACAGGCCTATATGAGTCGGGATGTTGCAGAACAGTTGCATCAGCAGATTCTGGCGGTTGAAACGGCTGTCGGACTGGATATTGGCCTCGGCGATGATGGAGAGGAAGAAGATTTCCTGGGGGAGGAGAACGAGAGCAGCACCTCGTCTGTAGAGTCTGTACGCTCAACTCCCGAGCGGGATAACACTTCGTTTTCTCCCAGTCTGGCCCAGGCTCTGGATCGCCTGAACGATCTGGCCCGCCAGCGCTTACCTGATGGCGGCATCAGTCCAGTTGAAAATGAACTTGTGGCGGATGACAGCGTTTCAGGTGAAGAAGAGGATGCCCTTGAGCAGCTACAAGATGCCTTTATCCAGATGATGGATGTTGTGCGTGAACTCGCCGAGGAGCTTGCTACTGATGCCTTAAAGTTGACCGGCCGCTTCCGCTGCGGTCGCACAAATATTGGCTTCACGCAAACCCACCTCGATGACGACGATGACGACGATTCCTCTGATGCCGGGGAAGAAGATGTGATGGAGCTGGAGGTTGAGCTCGCTCTGGTGCTCCAGTTGTATGAAGAGGGTCGCACACGGCCCGATGATCTTCCGGCCGTCGAGTTGCAATTAGATGTTGATGACTTTGAGCGCCTTCACGAGACCCTGGATGTCGCGCTGGAACGTGAACGCCGCACACGTCGTCGCACAAAGAATAATCCTCCTCCAACCGTCTGATTTGGCCTTGCAGAAGCTATCCCGTTTTCACTTCAGGGTGAGAGCGGGACTTTTTTTTCTGCCTGAAGCGGCAAGCAATCTATCTAGCACTCAGGCTGAAAAGTGATACAATAAATTTATCTGTATTTTTCTCTGTATTTAGAAGGTGAGCTTTACTCATGGCCGATCCGATTTTTCACCAGAGATTTGAACCCTCCACTGGTACCCTCTCCTATTACACCTACGATGTCTTGACCCGTCTCTTGCACGAGTTGGTTGAGCAACATCCCGCGCTGGCTCGTATTGAATCAATTGGCAAGAGCCTGGAAGGTCGCGAGCTCTGGCTTGTGACCCTTACCAACTATCAGACTGGCGAGGCACTCGAAAAACCAGCCTACTGGATTGATGGCAACACTCACGCGGGCGAGGTCACAGGCTCGACCGTCGTGCTCTATACGATCTGGTCCTATCTGGAAAACTATGGCAAAGATCCGGATGTTACCAGGCTTCTTGATCGGAGCGCCCTCTATATCATGCCTCGGATCAGCGTCGATGGGGCTGAAAAGTATCTCACCACTCCCTATGCCTTGCGGAGCAGCACACGCCTCTACCCTTATCCAGATGAGCAGGATGGGTTGTATCCCGAAGATATTGATGGCGATGGGCGGATTTTGCAGATGCGCATCAAGTCCGAAACTGGAGCCTGGAAGGCCTCCAGCAAGGACCCCCGCATTATGCGCCGCCGTGAGATCGATGAGGAAGGTGGCGAATATTATAATCTTTTAGAAGAGGGCTTGATTCGCAATTATGATGGTATCACCATCCCGCTGGCTCCAGCCCGTGAAGGCATGGACATCAATCGCAACTATCCCTATCACTGGGAGCCCGAAGGCACCGAGCCGGGCGCTGGTCCTTTCCCGTTCTCGGAGCCGGAGACCCGTGCCGAGGCCGAGTTCTGGCGCACACATCCCAATATTTCTGGTTTCCTGACCTACCATACCTATGGTGGCGTCCTCCTGCGTCCCTACAGCACCCATCCCGATGAGCATCTGCCTACCGCCGATCTCGATGTCTACAAGCTCATTGGCGAGCGTGGAACCGCCATCACTGGCTATCCCGCTGTTTCAACCTATCATGGTTTCCGCTATGGACCCAAAGAGGTGACGAACGGTGCTATGGATGATTATTGCTACGATCATCATGGCTGGTTTGGTTTCACTACCGAACTGTGGGACCTTCCGACCACCGCCGGACTTGGTCCCCGTGACTTCATTGCCTGGCTACGCTGGCATCCCGAGGAAGATGACCTGAAATTGATGCACTGGAATGATGAGGAGATGGACGGTCAAGCCTTCCAGCCCTGGACTTCATTTGAGCATCCACAACTCGGCACGGTTGAAATTGGAGGCTGGGACTACAAGGGCTACGAGCAGAATGCGCCCCTGAAATATCTGCCTGAAATGTGCGAAAAGCATAGCAAATTCACTCTCTCACATGCCTCACTTTCTCCGTATCTCGCGTTTAAATCTCTTAAGGTAGAGGCCCTGGGCGATATGACCTTTAAACTGCTTGCGGTGGTTGAGAACAAAGGCTTTCTGCCGACCTATACCAGTGAAAAGGCCCTTGAACGCAAAAAGGTTCGTCCAATCTCAGTTGAATTCTCCCTTTCTGAAGGGAGCAAGCTGGTTGCTGGAAAGCTCAAACAAGAAATCGGACAACTTGAGGGCCGTTCGAACAAGCTCTGGGGTGGCTGGTACGGCGATGTAACTCCGACCGACAATCTGCGTAAACTGGAATGGGTCGTACAGGGCCAACGCGGCTCACATGTGGAACTGGTTGTCCGCTCCGAACGAGCCGGTACAATTAAACAGACAGTGAATCTGGAATAACTCATTTTTTTCTGTGTGTTAGTGCATCGTGCAAACGTATTACCATGTAGTCCTTGTGGTCAGCGATGTTGCTGGCTGGATGATAAGTAACTTGATGCGCAAGTGGGGTCCAGGGTTGACTTTGGCCTTTCCCCCTCCTTCCCTTTGCCACCACACGGCGACGGAAAAACTTGCACTTGAGGTTAAATAGCCTGGAAAAGGATGGTTCTATGTCAAGATCAATCACTATTGACGACCTCTATCGTATCAAATTTGTTGGGCGACCGCGTATTTCGCCGGACGGCAAGCAAGTTGCCAGCGTTGTGACAACGATTGACGAACGTTTGCACTCCTATCG
>DASSXK010000225.1:0-3311 GCA_035703945.1 Ktedonobacteraceae bacterium
CTTCGCGTGATTCTCGCTTTTCTGTTACTCGCGGTGGACGATCGTTACGATTGCGGAACTTGCTGATACCCAGCTCGCCTTTTTCCCAGATCACCAGAATCATACTGGCATTGAAGATCGAGGAGTAGGTTCCGCTGATAATACCAATCAGCAGGGCCAGCGTAAAGATGCGGGTAGAGCCGCTGCCACCAAAGAGCGTCAGAGCTGCGAGGGTGAAGATTACGGTGAGTGATGTATTCAATGAGCGGGCCAACGTCTGAACGAGACTGGCATTGACGACCTCATCGAATGTTTCAGTTGTGCGCCGTTGCATGTTCTCGCGGATACGGTCGAATACCACGATCGTATCATGGACCGAGAAACCGACAACAGTCAGCAGGGCCGTGATAAAGAGCGCGTCAACCTGAATATGGAGGGCCCAACCCAGGATCGAGAAGACGCCCAGTACAACCAGTACGTCGTGCAGGAGCGCGATAATTGCGCTTGCACCATAGCGCCAGGGTCGTGCAACTTTGCGGAAAGAGAACCAGACATACAACAGGATCGCGATTGAAGCGACGATCACAGCAATTACTGAACGCTGAGTCGTTTCACCCGCGACAGCCGGAGAAACAGTTGAGTTGGTCAGCAGGTTGGTCTGGGTTCCCTGGTTGTTAAAGGCGTTCTGGATCTGGGTGACTTTTCCGAGGTCGACGACAGAACTGGTCAAAAGGTTAATGATTTGACTCGTATTGCCTTTTTCTGCCGAAACCACATTCACCGGAATAGTACCCTGTGGCTGGGTAGTGCTGGGGGTTGGGGTAGCCGTGGCTGCCGGTGTCGCCGTGGCTTTGGCATTTGGAGTTGCCGTGGCCTTCGCGGATGGCGTTGCCGTGGCTTTGGTTGCCGGTGTTGTTGTGGCTTTGGCCGCTAGTGTTGGTGTCACAACAGGTGTTGGCGTAGCAGTTACTTTGGCATTTGGATCAGTTGTCTTGGGTAATGTGCCAAGCATGTTCTGGATATCAGAAGGGGTGGGAGCTGTGGTTGTTCCAAAGCCGGTGACAGTCACGACGGCCACGCCTTTATTATTCTGTTCCAGGTTATCAATTTTGACCTGGTTAGTTGGATATTTGGCGTGCAAAGCTGATTGCAGCCTGGTTTGAATATAATTCTTTACATTGGTATCAACCTGCGTATTCAGATTCAGCCAGATAGTATCTCCCAGGTTACTGTTGGTACCCGTTACGATTTGCAAATCATTAAGCTTGAGAGGCTGCATGATATTTGTGATCTGGGGCGTGCTCAACTCATGATTTGGGCGCAGGCTAACCGTTGCACCGCCAGCGAAGTCGATGCCAACATCAAGGCCTTTAAAAATGAGCGATGCGGTGCCTGGGATGATTATAGCCAGTGAAATCAGAAGGAAGATAAAGCGTTTTCCAACTAGATTGAACACGGTGTACTCCTCTTATACGGTGCTGCTTCGCCGAGCCAGCCGGGGGGTTGAGACGGCGATAGAGCCTGCCGGTAATCCAAACAGGGCGGGATGATTAATAACACCGGTCGGCACCAGTAGATTCAGGAAAGTACGGGTGACGATAATCGCGGTAAACATACTGATGATAACGCCCAGGAAAAGCGTACTGGCGAATCCAACAATGATGCTTGCGCCGAAATTATTGCCGAAAACGTACAGCACAGCGCAGGTGATCATCGTAGATATGTTAGAGTCGCGGATCGAAGGCCAGGCACGTTTCCACCCGATATCAATCGCGGATGATAACAGGCGCCCATCGCGTAGCTCTTCTTTTACGCGTTCGAAGATCAGAATGTTTGCATCGACGGCCATGCCAATAGACAGAATAAAGCCAGCGATACCAGCGAGGGTCAGTGTTACGCCTGCCATCTTAAAGGCAGCAAAGGCAAAGAGCGCGTACAGAAGCAGCGCGATGTCCGCCAGGAAACCAGGGAGCCGGTAGTACAGCAGCATAAAGGCAATAACGATACCCAGACCAATGGCTGCTGCGACAAGGCTCTTATTGATGGAGTCAATACCGAGGGTTGGGCCAACGGTATCAAGGCTGGCGATCTGAAGTGCAATTGGCAGCGCACCATAACGCAAAACGGTTGCGATCTGGTTAGCCTGAGCGGAGGTAAACTGACCCGTAATCTGGCCAGGACCATTGATTGCACTTTTGATATTAGCGGATTGAATTACTTTACGGTCCAGCGTCACGGTTAAATAATTGCCTACATTTTGCTGGGTAAAAGTTGCAAATCGGCCAATTGCATCGCCTTGCATCTCAAAGTTAATTACAGGTTGGTTGGTTTGAGAATCGAGGCCCGCATTGACCTGTTTGGGGTCGAGATCCTTACCAGTGAAGGCAGGTTTGTTATTGGTGATGCCATATTGTGAGGGAGTGAATGGCGTCCCGTCTGGAACGAAGGTCGCACCGGTATTCCAGAATTCCAGCGTACCTGTTTGCAGGAGAGACTGAACACCAGCGAACTGGTTGCCGCTGTTGTAGCCTGGTAGCTCAACGGCGATGCTGGGTTTGTTGTTTGTTGTTTGTAAACGGATGCTGGGCTCTTTTACTCCCAGGCCGCCGTTAACGCGTTGTGTAATCTGGTTTTGGGCTGCATCCATCGCGCTTGCGAGCGTCGCTGAATCTAGTCCAGCCGTAGATTTAGGAACCAGTAGAACGCGTACGCCTCCCTGAAGATCTAGTCCCAGGTTCAATGGAAACGGGTTGCTAACTCCATATTTCCCCGTTGTGGGCCAGAAGTCAACGAAGGCCGCTCCTAGAGCTAAGAGAATAATCAGAAAGAGGAGGCCAAATGTTCCTCTACGCATAGGTGTTGTTTCCCTTACTTGTTAGAATTGCAGTGCCCCAATAAGGCATAGAAAGGGTAGATCATAGATACATTTTGTGCAGTATAGCATAGTTATTTGGAGTTGCCTACTATTTAACTGCTTGACGTAACTATTTTTTTATATTGTACTCGCCTCCTTGTCATCACCCCAAATTTAGCAGAGTAGGTCTCCCAGGAAAGAAGTGTTTCTTGATACTATCCTTTTTCATTTTACGATTAGTGCTAGAAAGAGTTACAATTTTGGCAAAATGTTACATATGTAGTCGGCTATTTTTTTATTTGCTTCAATAGTTTGAGCTTATTCTTGTCTCTTTTGTACTTCGGCTTCGCGCCGCCTGCGGCGGCTCTAAAAGAGAGAAGAGGAAGTTTGCGAGGGCACCTCGCGCACCGGCAAGGGAACTGCGTTCCCCTGCACCCTTATTGGCGGTTATCATCTGCACCCTTTGCTGGCAAGGGAT
>DASSXK010000631.1:0-8656 GCA_035703945.1 Ktedonobacteraceae bacterium
GAAGCCTGAACCAACTGTCGTGGCGGGAATACGTGTGATCGCTGTCCAGCTTGTGCCGTCGGTTGAAGTTGTCATAACCAAATCGTTGGCCTTGCAGTTTCGCTCAAAGCGGCAATCGGACCAGACGACGAAGACCTTACCAGAACCGTCAACCTCAGCCGTGGGCAACGAGCCCGAACGGATCGAGCCGGCATCTGTATGATGCTTAATACTTGTTACTGTGATCGTGCTATTCCAGCTAGACCCGCCATTGGTCGAGGTGAATGCCAGCAGCGAAGTTTCGTTGGCATTCTCAATCGGCACGACGACTGTACCATTCGGTTGTACAACGGGTTGCCCACCGATGACTGTGGCATTATTAGCGGTGGATTTTCTTGTTCCCCAGGTAAGACCACCATCGCTTGAGGTGCTCATTTGGACGAGATTGCCGTTGCCATTGTCATCCCATTCGGTGTAGCAATTTCCATAAAAGGGGCTGGTTGCGGTATCATCGCAGACCGACCAGTTTTTGTCCTGACTGTTGGTTCCGCCTGCTGAATTGACCTGGATAGGATTGCCCCACGTCAGCCCTCCATCGGTCGAGCGACTTACGAGGACCGCTGGGGCGCTTGGAGCAATATTCGGATTGGCACCCACCAGGCCTAAATATGAAACAATCCAGACGTTGTGTTTGGCGTCGTATGCTACGGAAGTATCGCTGATCCTGTCGTAAGTGCCTGGAGGTGTTGCAAAGGTGGTTGTACCTGGCAAGAATCCACTGGTCCATGTCGATCCTGCATTCGTCGATGTTGCAAATCCAACATTGGATGCCCCACCGTTATTGAAGCGACCTACCTGGAAAGCAGAAACAATCGTGCTGCCAAAAGAGAAGGTGTCAGGTTCAACTTCGGTGGCATGCTGGCTGGTGCTGTTGGTATAGGGATCGGTACTCAGACGTGTAAGGGGAGCATTAGCGTAGGCGAAGATTGTTGAGGCAACGGTAAAAAGTATTGCGAGCGCGGACGCCAGGATACTGCGTGCAAACCAGCGGTGGGATGAAAGCAACGTAATCACTTTTCCTCCTGTAAACGACTATCGTAGGCAGTTGGATAGTCAAAGGTTCATGTTCTATAGAAAATTCTATAGAAACTTTGAGGATAAGCTAAAATTGTACATCGCTAAGTGGGTATCGCGCTACAGGGGCGTTATTACTGGAGATAGAGTGTGTTGATCCTCCTTTGTGTAGATCCTCTGCCTTCTTATCTCTCTATCTGTAAAAAAAGAGAAATAAGATAGAAAGCAGAGAAAGTTGGCATCATGATTCTGGAGATACTCGACCTATACAATAGCAAATAATACCGAATAAATGCAAAAAATGCAACAAGCAAGCAGTATTTTGGAGATAGGCATGAGCTGCTTGTTGAGAGAAGGGCGAAGCAAGTACCGGCTTGAAAATTTATTTTTCGGAATGGAGTATATTCATTGGTTGCCTGGAGATGGCATTGATGAACTCTCGTGCAGCACGAGGAATCGTCCCAATTCTTCGGTAGGCGAGGGCGAAAATGAAATCTTCTGTCAGATCGTCAATGGGGAGGAGAATCAGGTCTTTGCCGATCTGGGAGGGTCGGATCAGGGCGGGCAGGGTCAGCGTGACACCGATGTTTTGTCGGACCATCTCTTTGAGGCCTTCGACCGATTCGATCTCGATTAGCGGGCGGATACTGATTCCTCGCTGCGCAAAGATTCTGTCGGTGATCTGTCCCATGCGTGAGGTTTTATCTAAGACCAGAAATGGCTCGTTACGTATGTGCTCTATGCTGATAGAGGCGACCTTTTGTTGGGCGAGTGGGTGCTGCGCTGAGATGAGCAAGTGGAGTGGCTGTCGAAAGAGTTCTTTGATAATCAACATCTCAGATTGCAAGCGTGGATCGAGAATCAGACCAAGCTCAACTTCTCCCTGTTCGATCCAGTTGATGATCTCATCCGTGTGGTTTACACGGACCTTTAAGCGTATCTGGGGGTGGTGCCGATGAAATTCGTCAAAAAAGCCCGGTAAGAAGGCGGTTGTCAGGGATTCGATGCAGCCAATGCAAATTGTTCCCCGTTGTCCAGCTTTTAGCTCAGTCAGGAACTGTTGCCCCTCTTGAAGTTGCTCCATCGCATTTCTGGCGTAGCGTGCGAACTCCTGTCCTTCTGCGGTTAATTTAACGCGTTTCTTTTCGCGTTTGAACAGCGTGATCTCTAACTCTTCCTCCAGGGAGGCAATCTGGCGACTTAAGGCCGATTGAGCGACAAGGCAGATCTCGGATGCTTTGCGAAAGTTTTGGGTCTGGGCGGCCGCTAAAAAATAGGTGAGCTGATAAAACTCCATTGCTGTCCTCTTTATATAGTGATCGTAGATTGAGATCAATAGTATCATAAATTGAAGTTTTTCGCATCAAGTTGTAGCGGAATGGGTTTGCTGCCAGAGCCAGGGAAGGGAAGCCTGGAGAGAATGACGCCACGTCACCCTCCAGGCTTCCTTTCCTCACTGCTTTTAGTCGGCTGAGAGCAGGATGATGTTTCCATCGGGATCGTTTATTGGTTATTCTTGCTGGCCCTCTCTAATCTTCGTTTATTCGCAGTCTTTGCCCCAGCGAAAGGCGAGCGACAAGATTGCCCATGCTTAGCAGCGCGATCAGGCAAATGACTCCAAGCCCCCCTAGCAGTATTCCGATCTGCACATATGGAATCACGGTTGAAAGTGGCGGCAGATCAAAGGGGTTGTACAGGGCGCTCGGTCCCGAAAGATCGAGCAGCGTGACGGCGGGTGCGACAAAGACGATTAGCAGTGCTCCCATTCCTATCCCAAGCAGAAAGCCCAGGATGTAGACGAAGCCTTGCTCCCAGAGCATCAGAGCAGCGATCTGGCGCGGGGCCATCCCAATCGCCCGCATCAGTGCAAAACCTGTCAGTCGATTGAAGGCGTTTAGCCAGGATGAAAGCAAGGTACCGATTAGCGCGAGGATCAGGGCTGCTCCCACTCCAATTGCCAGCGCCCCGATGATATCGATATGCGTGCTGTTCTCCTGGTTCATCTGCGTCAGCAGGCGACGGTCTTTCAGATTTGGCAGCAGCGTGCGAATCTGAGCCAGCGAGGCGGCATCATCGCTGGTGCGTAGCCAGAGCGTGTTGGGTACCAATCGCTGCTTGAGGGCTTTTGTATAGACGCTGGCATAGCTCTGGTAGTCAACGATCAGGCCAATATCGCTATCGGGATTGGCCGGTGTATTATACGTGCCAGGGATAGAGTTGACCTCAGCCAGTGCCACAAAGGTCACCCGGAGCGTGTGTGTTTCGTTCATATCCAGGGTGAAACTGGCTCCTGGCGTCAGGGCATACTTTTGCCAGAGCGTGGAATCCACCAGGGCATAGACCACATTCTGCTTGCTGACATCGTTACGATGTGCCACCAGTTGTGAGGTTAGATTGGATAGTGGTTGGGCTGAATTCTGCGCTGGCCAGATCGCGGTATGAGCGTAGGTATTGGCATCGACCCCGAAGATAAGGATATCTCCCAGGGGATTTGAGAGGTCATCGCTATATCCTACAGTTGCCGATTGAACTCCTGGCAGGGTCGCGTACTGTGTCTTTAATGCGTCGAACGATTTATTCGCATCGGACGAGGGCAGTGCGCCATTGAAATCAGCCCCGACATCGAAGCTTGCCGTTTCCGACGTGCGGACCTGCTTTGTCGTCATCAGCGTCAGCAAAAAGCAGGAGGATGCGATGGCCAGGGCCAGCAGGACGACGATTCGGGCTGCCGGTCGCGATGTGCGTTGGATCTGCACAATGGCCAGCACCGCAGACGCGCTACGTTTCTTCGCCGCCAAAGCCGCCGCCAACTGTAAAATGAACGGGAAAAGTCGCAGGAAGAGCATCAGCAGAGCCGCCACAAGCAAGGGAGGTGCGATAAATCCCACTACCTTCGCCAGATTGTAGATGATCGGATTGTCGCTCTGCGACACGATAAATCCCTGCCACAGGAAACTATAGGCGATATATCCTGCAATGATCACCACGATTGCGAAGAGATCCAGGTTGAGCCGTCGCCAGAGCGGATTGAGACTGGAGCGTGCGGACTCACGTCTCAGGCTTACAATATCCAGCTTCGAGGAGCGGTTGATTGCCACAAGCATTACAAGAAACGCCACTCCCACCGCTACAAGGGCATACCATTTGATCGTGAGCGCGGCATCCAGGGGATGCGCTGTGATGATATTCAACGTCGCTTGATTCTCTGGCGTGAGCAGCAACGAGGCAATCCATTGGACAAGCAGGATCGCCAGCAGGGGACCAGCCAGCAAGGCCGCCAGACCGATTACCAGTCCTTGCACAATAAACGCTCCAAAGATATGTTCCTGTGTCGCTCCCCGACTGCGCAGGATCGCGATGATAGCCGCCTGCCGTTCGACAAGCATATCTCCCATGATCCCAACCAGGAAGAGAATGATCGCCAGAATCAAGACGAGCAGGCTGGCAATCACAATTTGCAGCACAAGGATGCGCGTCGCATAGGTGCTCAATATATCGAAAAGCGAGCCAGTCGGTATCGCATACGAGATGTTTGGAATTTGACCCAACGTGTTCGCGATCTGAAAATCCAGGTCCGAGGTCTGCTGTGAGAGCGCAGGAATCGCATTCGCATCCAGATGGCTCACATCAAATGGATAGTTCCAGATCAGGTGCGTTCCATCTTTTCCAGGCGGGATCTGCAAATTTGCGATTTTTGCGCGAACCGGCTCGCGTGCGGCCAGGACGTTATTCAACGGGGCCCCACTTGCGGAGGGATAGAGCGGACCGAAGGGATTTGCTGCAGAAAGCCAGAAGGGATCAGGCTTCGACGGGGGCGCAATAATCCCCACCAGGCGCAGTTTCCAGTCCTGCCGCCCGCCAATCCCCTCGGCTTGACTCGTTATAGTCGCACCGGGCCGGATTCCCAGATTGCTGGCAAGCTCCTGCGTAATCGCAATTTCGATCGTGCCATCGTTTGTATCTCGCGGCAGTCGCCCCTGGAGAACCGTGGCATGCTGCGCTGTTTGGGTTGGATCGTAACCATCCAGCACGATTTCCGTCCCATTTTTGCCTGTCGTTGAAAAGCTGAGAGGCGACGTCTGCACGATTAACTGCGGAGCCGCATGCAGGTAGGGAGCCAGGGCTCCCTGTTTCAGCAAGTGATCAAGTTGCTGCTCCGCCTCGCTTACCTGCTGGTTCGTGGGCGCGATGCTGGTGACAGACACGAGAATACTCTGCCCATCAGGTGAAGTAGCCGCTGTATTGCGTAGATCCGCGCTGATGGCTACCTGCGAGAAGAGTGGTGGCGCACAGGCCAGCACCACCATTGCCAGCATCCCCAGCCATGTTACCAGCAAAAATCGCCACATCTGTCTGAAGCGCCAGCCCGCTAGCCTCGCGATCGCAGACCATTGGTGCACGTAGCTCTGACGAGCCAGGAGCGATGTTGAAGGGACCATAAAAACTCCTCTTAATCTTCATTGAGACGCAGTGTCTGACTGAGCGATGGACGCGAAACGATCCGGGCCATGATGAGCAACGCTATTAAACAGATGAGCGTCACCAGACCTGACACAAGCAAGAGATGCATATAAGGAATTACAAGCTGGATCGGAGGAACGTTGCCGATTCCCTCCAGGGCGTTGCCTGTCGTCACTGGTAAGCTGCCTGTGGTCGGCCCTACAAAAAAGCTCAGAATCGTTGCTAAAATCAGCCCCAATCCGATCGCCATGATATAGACAAAGCCCTGTTCCCAAAGCAGGATGGCCGCGATCTGACGGGATTCCATTCCCAATGCTCGTGCCACGGCAAAGTTGGTCCTCCGTGTTGAGGCGGTCAGCCACGACAGAAGTAGCGCCCCTATCACTGCCAGCACCAGCGAGGCTGCCATACCGATATAGAGCACGCCCACAATTTCCAGGTAGTTGGGATCGGTCTGGGTGGTTGCAAAGACCTTTGCTCGATCGTTCAGACCCGGTAGTGCGTTGCGGACGCTTGCAAGCGAGGCCTCACCCCCTCCTGATTTCAGCCAGATGTAGTTGGGGGCAATCGTCGAGGCCGCTTTGCCTGTAACTGCGGCATTCACGCTGGTATAGTTTTGATAATCAACGAGCAGCCCCATCCCGGTCCACTTCAGCGTTGGAGTGTCGTAGACACCGGGCACAAAGTTAATCTCCGCGAGGGCGATGTAGTTGATCTGGCTGGTGCGTGTGCTGTCTGCTGGCAGACTAAACTGTTGTCCCGGTGTGAGATGCAGTCGCTGCCAGGTGGCCAGATCTACCAGGGCATAAACGAGATGGTTGGCGATGCCGCTGGCCCGATGAGAAGCAAGCTGGCTCGTCAGGTCAGCGAGTGGCTGAGACGAGTAGGATGGTGGCCAGCTAACGGTTTTGGCATAGGTCTGTGCATCGACCGCATCGACCGTTAGCTCCCCCTGTCCCGAAGCATTCTGCTGGGCGCTTAGCTCGATCACGTTTTGAGAGCCAAGCGTTACCGATTGAACCCCGGCAAGCCTCTGATAGGAGGCCTTTAACTGCTCAAATGTCTGGGGCGTATCGCTTGCAGGCAAGGGGCCGCTAAAATCTGTGCCCTGAGTCGCGAATGTTGCCAGATCGAGATTATGCTGGGCTTTGGTACTGCCAAGTGTCAGGAAGAAACAGGCCGAAGAAATTGCCAGGGCTAACAGTATGATGACACGCGCGGCCTGACGTGGTGATCGCTCCATCTGCGCCAGGGCAAGAACGGCGGGGGCGCTGCGCTTTTTCGAAACCAGAAATGTGGCCAGGCGCAGGATCGCGGGGAAGAGTCGCAGGAAAAGCAGCAGAACCGCAGCTACCAGGAAAGGTGTTGATAAAAAGCCCACAGCGGTCAGTACTTGATAAATTACCGGATCTACCCGTACCGACGATTGGGTAAGTAGGGACCAGAAATACGTATAGAAACCAAATCCAACCAGCAACACTAGCGCGAGTAAGAGATCGAGTTGAAAGCGCCGCCAGAGCGGCACACGCTTTGAACGTGCCACTTCGCGTCGAAATGAAACGATATCCATTTTTGTGGCCTGGTGAAGCGAGCGCATCCAGACCAGCAGGGCCAGTCCGATGGCGATCAGGGCATACCACTTCACATCGAATATCGCCGAAATTGGATGTGTGGTAAGCACATTTATCGCGGCTTGATCTGCGGGCGAGAGTAGGATCTGCGCCATTGCCAGGACCAGCAGGACCGCCAGCAGTGGTCCGATCAGTAGCGCGGCCAGCCCAACAACAATCCCCTGGATCATAAAGGCCCCGAAGATATGCTGGCGTGTTGCTCCACGGCTCCGCAGGGTCGCAATAACTGCGGTCTGCCATTCAATCAGGGTGCCTGACATCAAACCAACCAGGAAAAGCATCAGCGCAAGTGTGATAAGCAAGAGAAAGGTTAATGTAATCTGTCCAATGGTTCCCGCATTTGCATTGAATTCCAATGTTGTAAATAGGGTGCCAAAGACATTCACATAGACCAGGTCGGAAGCAGAAGAGGAATTGCGCATGATGTGCGTTTGAAGCTGATTATCGATGTTGGTAGTTTGTTGGGATAAGGCGGGTATATCGCTGGTATCCAGGCGTGTGACATCAAACGGATAGCGTAGAAAGAAGACAAAAGCGTTTGCGAAATCCCCTCCGGAAGCGGCAGATTGCATAACGGCGACTTTTGGTTCAAGTATCTGGCTGGTTGTTAAGACGTTATAGGATGGGGTCCCATCGTGCTTGAAGTAATAGCGCGAGGCCAGCTCAACACTCGATTTCGAAAACGGATCTCCCATTGACCAGAAGGTCTCCTGGGGAATCTTTGGCGCGATAATCCCCACAACCTTGAGCGGCCAGACAACTGAGCCAGCCGCAACTGGAAAACGCCCCTGGAGCTTTGATCCTACCTGCAAGCCCAGGTTCGAGGCGGCCTGCTGTGACAGCGCGATCTCTACCGTGCCATCGGTCGTTACCTGTGGCAGCCTTCCTTGCCGTATGATCGTATGCTGGCTGGCTTGCATCTGATCATAGCCTACCAGGTCAAAGGCGGCCGGTTTGGTTTTGCCATTTACGATCTGGTCGAGCGGCGGCGTTTTTACAAATATCTGAGGGGCGGTATGCAGATAGTTGCCAAGTGTGCCATGTTGTAGCATATTGTTAGCTACCTGCTCAATCCCTTGAAGTTGCTCCTGCGTGGGATGGGTGCTGATTGCATCCAGTGTAATGTATGTTCCATCGGCGGCGCTGGTAATTTGAGCGCGCACAGAGGCGCTGCTTGAAACACGCTCAAACAGTGGTCCTGCACAGATAAGTACGACCATTGCGACCATGCCCAGCCAGCTTACAAACAAAAAGTGTCCCATCCGTCTGAAGCGCCAGCGAGCTAATCTGGTGATCGCTGGCAAGCTGGCCAGACCGCTATTTTGTGTCAGGGGTGATGCTGTCGTTGCCATTAGAGCCTCCAGGTATTAAGAGATACGACCATCGCTGATGCTCAAAACACGATCAGCGGTGTTGTAGACCGTTGCGTCATGCGTCGCAACAAGCATTGCAATGCCCGTTTGCTGGACGATATCCTGGCAAAGTTGTACGATCTTGCGTGCTGTCAGGGA
>DASSXK010000062.1:0-4068 GCA_035703945.1 Ktedonobacteraceae bacterium
TATATTATAGCGGGAATCGTCGGGCTTTTTAGCTTTATCCTTGTTGGATATCTGCTCAATGTCCATCGCCAGGGTATTATGAAAACCGGCGTTGAAGGCATGATAGGTGCGAGAGCCGTGGTTCTGACACGCCTGAAGCCCACCGGTAGGGTTATGTATGGCGGTGAGAACTGGTTGGCTACGCTTGAAGACCCGACGATGTCCTTAGATCCTGGCGCGGAAGTTCGGATTGTCAGCGTCTCCGGTTTGCTTCTCTATGTGCGACCGGCCCCGTACCAACTGGCCTATCCGGACTCTTTAAACGTTGTCTCTGAATAATGTGCTTATTCTGTTCGGTAAATAATCTACTCATTAGGAGGCACATATGATCGGTCTTGTTGTAGGGGTAATCGTGGTTGTCGCGTTTATCCTGATTTTGGTCGGGCTTTCCGGACTGCGGGTCGTCCAGCAATACGAGCGAGGCGTGGTCTTTACACTTGGTACTTTGATGGGTGCGAAGGGACCAGGTATCTTCTTCATCTGGCCATTTATCTCCCGAATGGTCAAAGTTGATCTACGTATTGTGACGCTGACGGTTCCTCCTCAAGAAGTGATTACGCGGGATAACGTGACGATTAAGGTCACAGCCGTTATTTACTTCTATGTTGTTGATCCCTCTGCGGCAATTGTCAATGTGATGAACTTTATGCAGGCCACCACCCAGATCGGGCAGACGACCCTGAGAAATGTCCTGGGTCAATCCGATATGGATGAAATCTTGTCGCAGCGCAACAAAATTAACCATGAGCTTCAGACGATTATTGATGAGCATACCGAGCGCTGGGGCGTGAAGGTTACAGCCGTTGAAGTCAAGGATATTGAATTGCCGGTATCGATGCAGCGTGCGATGGCGAAGCAGGCCGAGGCCGAACGTGAGAAACGCGCCAAGATTATTCATGCTGAAGGTGAGTTGCAGGCCTCCGCTCAACTGGCACAGGCCGCGCAAGTGATTGGATCGCAATCCAGCGCCTTGCAGTTGCGCTATCTTCAGACCCTGACTGAAATCGCCGTGGAGAAGAACTCAACGATTATCTTCCCACTGCCAATGGACCTTATTCAGCCTTTGATCGATTCAATGAATCGTTCGAATGCCACAACCGTCCAGCCTGAGCAGCAAAATGGAGATCGGGTTCCACCGTACATTCCACCAGCCCCTCAGACAGTACCAGTGCAATCGCGTAGCAATCAGCCAATGCCACCTCGCTAAGCACTTGCCCAGTATAAACAAAGGGGTCGCAATCCAGCAAAGATTGCGACCCCTTTGATATAGCTTTTTTGTTGGCCTGAGATAGATTAGCGGGATAAAGTATCGTCCTGTTTGCTGGCGAGATAGTCCGCGCAGGTATGGTACGTTTCCTCTGAAATTAGGCCTTTGGACATATAGTGTGTGAGCATCACATCGAGCTTGAGAATACTGATCAGGTTATAACCGTGGCGATGCAGGTGTTCCGCTGCGCCATGCTCACGGTCAATTAAAACGATGACATCTTTGACTTTTAAGCCGTTCTCTTCGAGAAGTTCCGCTGTTTCCAGGATGCTGCTGCCCCGAGTGATCAGGTCGTCGATAATAATCGCGGTATCGCCACGATTGAAATGACCTTCAATGCCGCGTTTGCCAGTCCCTTCGGGCCGAATGCGGGCATAGATCAAGGGGATATTTGTCTCCAGTGAATAAGCGGATGCCAGTAGCAATCCTCCTACCGGTACTCCTGCGACGACGGCAAAGGGATGAACACGCGGACGGCGCAATGATTGAGCCAGGCTTATTTCTTGCTGCATCAGTTTGCTTGCAACGCGCAAAGCGGTTGGGTTACTGATCAGAACTTTGGGATTCACAAAAACGGGGGAGCTAACGGCTGACTCGCTGACGGTAAAATTCCCGAACTTTACCGCTCCTAAATCGAATAGCATTTGCGCCAACCAGAGGTTATCCAAGGTCTGCTCTTTCGCCACATCAGCATCCTTTCTGTACAATGAGTCTTATATTATTAGTATAGCATACCAGGACGGTGTCGCCAACTAGTTTAGTTTAGTTGAGCTTCCCGAAGCTTTGCTTCTATCCATTCTTTCCTCCTCACTTGCTTGCATCGGGTACACGAATATGATAGGCTGGAAGCAATAATTCTCCAATCTGCTGTGCATATAATTCAGCCAGCAACGTAAGTGAATGTGTTGTGTCGTCAAAATAGCCAGACAACAAAAGCACAAGCCGGAGGTTTACAGGCCATTAATGAATTGGCGAATCCTCCTGATAGCTGCTTGTCGCGGTAAAATTGTTTGTGTGCCTGGCAGTGATCCATATTACAGAATGAAGTAAAAAAAACGGGTAGAACTAAATGCCAATTGTAAGTGTAATACAGGTAGGAAAATCTTTTGGGGCCGAGCGTATCTTTGCTGATGTTAGTTTTCAGATAGAAGAGCACGATAAGATCGGACTGGTGGGTCCGAATGGGGCTGGAAAATCAACCTTGTTGAACCTGCTGGCTGGCCGCGAGGAGCCGGAAGAGGGTCAGATTGCCATTGCACGCAATACCCGCATCGGCTACCTGACTCAAGTGACGGATTTTCAACTGGAAAATACGCTGCGTGATGAGCTACTGACCGTCTTTAACGAGATCCGGGCCTGGGAGCGCGAACTGGCCGCGCTTGCGACAGAATTGGGTACCATTTCAGACCAGGAGAACTCCGCCGCTCACGAGGAGGTTTTGCAACGCTATGCCGACCTCCAGGCTCGTTTTGAGCATGCGGAGGGTTATACCTATGAAAATAAGGTCGATCAGGTGCTGGATGGCCTGGGTTTTACGCGCCAGCAGCAGTCCGCGCCGGTTGATCAGTTAAGCGGCGGCCAGCAGACACGCGCCGCTCTGGCGAAGCTACTTCTGCAAGAGCCTGATCTGTTGCTAATGGACGAGCCGACAAACCATCTGGACCTGGCGGCGTTGGAGTGGCTGGAAACCTATCTCTCAACCTGGAAAGGGGCGTTGCTGGTCGTCGCACACGACCGCTATTTCCTGGACAAGGTTGTCAATAGCACCGTTGAGATGGCCTTTGGCCGGATTGAGGAATATCCGGGTAACTACACGAAGTACCTCGATCTGCGTGAGGAGCGGCGCGAACGTCGCCAGCGCGAGTATGAAGCCCAACAGGCCCAGATCGCCCACACCGAAGAGTTTATTCGTCGCTATAAGGCGGGCCAACGGAGCCGCGAGGCACGCGGCCGTCAGAAGCTACTGGATCGGTTGGAGCGGGTTGAGCGTCCCCAGGACATGCCCGAACTTCACTTTGAGTTTAACTCGGTCGTGGATAGCGGGCAGATGATCGTTTCGACCTCCAATCTGGCGATTGGCTATACCGCTGATAATTCGACTTTTTCCTCCGAGGGCCGACCTCAGCCACGGGTGTTGATTCGGGTCAATGATCTGGAACTAATGCGCGGAGATTGCGTGGGTCTGTTTGGTGATAATGGAGTTGGTAAGACAACCCTGTTACGCACACTGGTTGGTGAACTTCCAGTGGTCGGGGGGCGCTTCTCAATTGGACATAATGTGCGGATCGGTTACTACTCGCAGACCCACTCCGGTCTGGATCATACTCGCTCAATCATTGATGAGATCAGACAGGTCAGTGTGCTGAGCGAGGAAGGGGCGCGTACGTTCCTGGGTCGCTTCCTGTTTTCGGGCGACGATGTTTTTAAACAGATCGGAACCCTGAGTGGTGGCGAACGCAGCCGGGTTGCTTTAGCCAAGCTGACGCTGCAAGGCTCAAACTTCCTGGTTCTGGACGAGCCAACAAACCACCTGGACCTGCAATCACGCCAGTTCCTGGAAGAGGTGCTGGGCGATTTTGAGGGAACATTGCTCTTTGTTTCGCACGACCGCTACTTTATCGATAGCCTGGCAACAAAGGTCTGGGTTGTTGAAGAGGACATTCTGACACCCTATGTTGGCAATTATACGGAGTTCAGGACTCGGCGGCACCCGATCATTATCAATGAGTCGTTGAATCCGCAAAATACACAGACTCCGCAAA
>DASSXK010000073.1:0-2730 GCA_035703945.1 Ktedonobacteraceae bacterium
TGGGTATCGAAGAAATAGACAAGCAATGATTGTTCCGAAGCGTTCCTTTGCTGGCAAGCTTTTTCTTCCATCAGAATCCATATGCTATCTGATAGACGATGAGGCATATGGAGACGTAACAAGTATATACTCTTTGGGGGACAAAGAATTAAAGAGAGGTACCTTGAGCTACTTCGCCTTTGTTCGCTGACGAAGAGCCTCGTAGACCGCAATACTTCCAGCCACCGCTGCGTTTAAAGAGTTGACCTGTCCGCGCATTGGGAGCTTAATCAGCAGATCGCAATGTTCGCGAACCAGGCGACTGATGCCTTTACCCTCATTTCCTACGACCAGTGCCAAAGGTCCTGTCAGATCCACCTGCTCATACTCGGATTTCGCTTCTCCGGCCAGGCCAACCACCCAGATGTTTTGCTTCTTCAGGGCTTCGATTGTACGTGTCAGATTTGTTTCTTGAGCGATCAGCAAATGTTCAGTCGCCCCGGCAGATGTTTTAATCACCGTGGCATTGATTTCGGCGGCGTGATGAACGGGCAAAACGACCCCATGCATGCCAGCGGCCTCCGCTGTTCGGAGCAGCGAACCCAGGTTATTCACATCTTGAATGGCGTCCAGGATCAAAAGGAAGGGTGGTTCACCTTTTTCGGCCGCTGCTGCCAGGATATCCTCAACATCGACATAGCTGCGGGCTTCGACAAGGGCAATGCAGCCCTGGTGAACGGCGTTGTGGCTGATCTGATCCAGTCGTGAACGTGGAACAAACTCGACCGGAATATGCTGTTGCTTCGCGACCTGGAGGATATTCGCGATCGGTGGGGCTTCACGTTGTCCTTCCACTAGCAGCAGGCGTTTGACGTGACGCGTGGAGCGTAGCGTCTCTAAAACAGGATTGCGTCCCCAGATATAGTCGGGCATAACAGATTTCGATCCTCAATCGTCTAAAATTTTGTTCCAAGTATAGCACACTCAGGGAAGGGAGCGCCTGATTCTGACCTTTGTTGGTCCTGTCAGGGCATATCTGGGAAGAGGCTGAATTGTTCGCGGACGGGGGCGAAGCTCATCCGATGATGTGGTGTAACGCCATGGAGTTGCAGGGCTTGCAGGTGAGCTTTGGTCCCATAGCCTTTGTGTTGGGCAAAGCCATAGTCAGGATATTGCTCATGCAGTTCGAGCATCAGATGGTCACGTGTGACCTTGGCAATTACCGAAGCAGCCGCAATCGAGAGGCATCTGGCATCGCCTTTAATCAGGTCGCGTTGTGGCAGGGGGACATCGCGTAAACGCAGCGCATCGAGGAGCAAAGCTTCAGGTCGAGGGGTGAGTTGTTGGAGGGCGAGTTTCATGGCGTATTTGGTCGCCTGCAAAATATTATGGGTGTCGATATAAGCAGGCGAACCAATTCCCACCCCGATCGAAGTTGCTTCCTGCCGGATCACCTTGAAAAGGCGCTCGCGAGCAGCAAGCGTCATCTGCTTGGAGTCGCGAACGCCCTCGAACCGGCTCAGGAGCTCGGCCTGATCGGACTCCAGCCTATAGGGTAAAATTACGGCCGCCGCGACAACGGGACCGGCCAGACAACCACGCCCGGCCTCATCTACCCCGGCTATAAAGCAATAGCCCTGTCGAAGCAGGGCCATTTCTTCATCTAAGGTGGGAACTTGCATGCTAGTTGTTAGCGGTAGTATCCGGAGTAACAGTTTCCGATGTGACTGCGTGCTTCTCGGCCAGCTTGGCGGCCTTAGCAGCAGCTTCTTTGCTTGTCATCGGACGCAGTTCTTTCAAGCGAGCAGCCTTACCCGTAAGACCACGGATGTAGTAGAGCTGTTTGCGGCGAACACGTGCGTGGCGGATAACGTCGATCTTCTCAATACGAGGGGAATTCAAGAGGAACGTACGCTCAACGCCAACACCATTGGTGATGCGGCGGACCGTGAAATTGCGATTCACGCTGGAGCCACGCAGGCGCATCACAGTGCCCTCAAAGGGCTGTAATCGCTCGCGAGTACCTTCAACAACTTTGATCTGAAGACGAACGGTATCGCCCGTCTTGATCTCGGGGACATCTTTACGTAACTGTGCATTTTCAACGGCAACCAGTAACGCCCGTCCCGCAGACTTGGTTACGACTTGTTTGTCAGCCATCCTTCAACCTCCTGGGCGCGTAATGCTCAGTCCTGGTTCTGTTGTATGCATATATCGGAGCGGAGCATGTGGCGCAAGTACCTACTTGGTGTTAAGCTGCTTCATCAAACGCGATTTGCGGCGAGCAGCGTTGTTTGGGTGAATTACACCCTTCTTAGCGGCGCGGTCCAGTTCGCTGATAGCCGCGCGTACGGAAGCTTCTGCTTCTGCACCGGTGGCGATGGCCTGGCGTGCCTTGGTGACCTGAGTCTTTACAATCGATTTGACACTGCGATTATGCAAGCGGCGTTTCTGCTCTTGGCGCATGCGTTTCTCGGCAGCTGGATTATTGGGCATGTTCAATCCTTCCCGAAACTGTAGGCCTGCTCCTAGAGAACATCCCTACAAAAAATGCCGACAAACGTCGGACTAAATGCCAGCAATTATAGCATTCCATTCAGACAGGCGCGAGCCATTTTGCTGAGCACATTCCTGCTGCGTACATGTCTAATAGTCAGTCAGTCGTATAAGTTAGCTTGTAGGTCTGCTGGCTGAAAACGTACGAAGCTTAAACAATAAGCACGCGCTCAACGGCCGCATATAGGCGACGTT
>DASSXK010000118.1:0-2450 GCA_035703945.1 Ktedonobacteraceae bacterium
GGAGGCGAAGCTTCCCTGGCAGGGTTCGGGACAGCGTCCCGAGAGGCTTCCCTGGCAGTTGAGAGGCGCACAGAGAAGTTCTTCCAGGTATATACTTTTACAGCAGAGACTTCTCTGATAGCAAACGAGCAAGATCAAAGAAGTTTTTTCACCTTCATTCTGTTATGATGATTTTTAGATGACTCTTGTTGATCGTATCCCACATTCCGTAAAATGTACCCAAACGAATCCAGTATGGCAAAGAAAGGAACGACATTATGCAAATCACCCCGCATTTTTGGTTTGACAAAGAAGCAAATGAGGCTGTCGAGTTTTACACGTCTTTACTGCCGGATTCTAAAGTAACGAATAAAACAACGCTCCGCAACACCCCTTCGGGAGACTGTGATATTCTTTCGTTCGAGCTTGCCGGGCAGCCATTCATGGCCATCAACGCCGGGCCATTATTCACATTCAATCCTTCGATTTCGTGTATCCTCAACTTTGATCCATCAAGAGACAGCAATGCACGAGCGCATCTGGATCGCATCTGGGAGAAGTTGTCAGAGGGTGGCACCGCTCTGATGCCGCTTGATCAATACCCGTTCAGTCAACACTATGGCTGGATTCAGGATCGCTATGGACTTTCCTGGCAGCTCATGCTCACAAATCCCGCTGGCGAAGCGCGACCCTTCATTACCCCGTCGCTGATGTTTATAGGCAACAACGCCGGTCATGCCGAGGAAGCGATTGATTTTTATTGTGCGGTCTTCAAGGATTCCAGGCGGGGAACAACGGCCCGTTACCCTCAGGGGATGGAGCCGGATAAAGAAGGAACGCTTATGTTCGCCGACTTCTCGCTCCTGGGAACCTGGTTTGCCGCGATGGATAGCGCACGCGAACATGCCTTTGCGTTCAACGAAGCCATCTCGTTGCTTGTACCCTGTGAAACGCAAGCAGAAATCGATTACTACTGGGGAAAACTCTCGGCTGATCCACAGGCGGAACAATGTGGCTGGCTGAAAGATAAGTTTGGCCTCTCCTGGCAGGTCTGGCCCACGCCAATGGGCGAAATGATGTCCAATGGCACGCCAGAGCAGATTGACCGGGTCACCCAGGCCTTCTTGCAGATGAAGAAATTTGATCTTGCAACCTTACAGAAAGCATATTACGGCCAGAAATAAAAGGGAAACCCAAAATCCCCGTAGGTCCAGGGAGGCAAAGCTTCCCTGGCAGGGTTCGGGACTGCGTCCCGAGTAACATCCTACCCTTGCACCCAACTTGTCCCCCCAACATACAATGAAAGAAACGCTGATCTCATTCAGGAAGGAACAACGTTTCCTGATCATCAGGTGGCTTGCTTTTCAATCGCTTTTTCTCTTTACGCCGTTCTGCCTCAACCAGAATTCGGATGTTTTCTGCTCGTGGCAGGTCCTCTGGTTTCTTCTGGTGGATTTTCTCGATGGATTCTCTCACGATCGCGCCAACGTCGTGGTGAGTAGCGATCGCAATAGTTTCATTTGTCACGTTGTCGCGAACCAGCTTCTCATCTGTGGCACTGATACGAAAGAGATTCGCTGCTAATGCTTCTGGCCCCATGACATCCAATATCTTGACTCCCGCTGGCACATTCCAGAATGCGGCAAGCTGATTTTCAGTCATATGGTACATTCCATGATAGCCTGCGTCATGGAACACCGGCATATTTGCGGATTGGACTCCCGAAGATCTCGCTGTTTCGCTCAGGTGCTTGTTTCCTTCTGCTACTTTCAGGCGAAGTTGCAGACGGCGCTCTTGCTCCAGACGCAGCCTGCTCATATCGTACACTTTGGCAGTAAAGACAAAAAAGCTCTGTGCAGCTCTAATTTGCGGTTTCTCAGGATCGCCATTCTGGGCAATGAAGTAACATGCGTCACGGCTCAAGAAATAATCTTGTACCTTGCGCGTTGCACCTTTGCCAGTTTCGATCAATTTAACGACGCTATTAAAATGATCCTCAAGTGGCAAGCCTATATCTGGCGAGGTGGCGGCAATGATTGCCTTATGTATCACCTTTTCAAAGTTTTGCCAACTTGCGCCATAACCGAGCGATTTTTGAAGATCGCGAGCACTCCAGTATTCGTCTCCTAAGACGTTTATCTGCTTGATGGACTCAAAGTCTGGTCTCTGCATAACTTCCTCCTCATCGAACCCTTACCGCTCAGACTGTTTTACTATTTTCCTCTACCTGGACACGCCTTGCAGCATCGATGATGGTTTCGACGATGAGAGGCGCGACCTGGATAAATGGATCTTTATGGTGACGCTTTAGTGTAGCCAGAGCCTCGTCAAACTCAACGCGCCGACCTGGCGGAACGCTGACACTGACTACTTTGCCTCGCTCTTGTTTTGTTTCTTGATTTCCCTTGTCGGTTAGCATGAATATCCTTTCGGCTTGAATAAGAGTGATAAGCTTCTACCTAATAGTATAA
>DASSXK010000255.1:0-5735 GCA_035703945.1 Ktedonobacteraceae bacterium
GTGCCTGAGTAGCAATATTTTGAGTGCTTATTGCTGCGTTTCGGGTGCGTGTGCAAAGAAACCTGCACCTGATAAGGGCCATTTTCCTTTCGAATACGCAATGGGGTTGCAAGAGGCGAAGCCCCTTGCCTGGGGCGAGGAGCTGTGCCGCGCTACTTTTTCTTCCTTCCCTCCTCTCCTCTACAGGCGGTCTTGGTAGCGAAAATTGACAATCTACTAATCAAAAAAGAGTAATTTGGAACGCTATGGTATGTTTCATTCGTGAAAACAACAAAGTTGGGAATATGTTTAGCATAGAGAGTGTTTCACTACACAGAAGGTATTGTAGAAGACACAGTTTGTTTACAAGCTAGATAACATAAATGAAAGAGAGTTCAAAATGGCCGCAGATAGCAAATTGATTCACGTTGGAGACCAGGATTTCGAAACGAAAGTCCTCAAATCAGACACCCCCGTTATCGTAGATTTCTGGGCTGCCTGGTGCGGACCCTGCCGCGCCATCGCTCCTGTGTATGAAAAATTGAGCGGTGAGTACGAAGGCAAACTGAACTTCGCTAAAATGGACATCGACGAGCATCCTACGACCGCTCAGCGCCTGGGCATTCAAGCAATCCCAACTCTGATGGTCTTCAAAGGTGGTCAGCCTATCGGTCGTCTGGTTGGACCTAACCCGACCCGCCTGAAAAACGAAATTGATCGTATTCTGGCTGAAGCAAGCGTTGCCTAGTTTCATCCCGGCATCTTTTGAATGGGCGATTCTCCTGAATGGGAGGGTCGCCCATTCTGCTTTTCAAACTTCTCTCGACTTTTCTTTGCATTTGTGATATTATTTCCCCATGTTTTGCTCTATTACACTAAGTAATAGCAAGCCATTCACTTCGTTGACTGAACGCGCTTAAGAAGTCAGTACTATCGTTACGAGCACCGCTCCATCTGGGAAGCTTTGAAAGCTGCCTGCTTGCAAAGCGTTCAGGAGGCGCGAGAGCGCCGTTGCGAAGTGTCTTGTAATGTTAAGCCATTCGATTCGCTGACTGCGCTTGAGAAGTCAGTAGCGTCATTGCTCGCATCACTCCAGTTGGGAGGCTTCCAAAGTTGCCGACTTGAAAAGCATTCAGGAGGCGAGCGAGCGCCGTTGCGAAGTGTCTTGTAATGGTAAGCTATCAATGTTGTCTGGACATAGGGGAATCCGTATATGCCAATGTTAGAACGCTCGAACCCTCTGCCATTGTATTATCAGCTCAAGGAAGTGCTGAGACAACAGATTCGTGCCGGTCACCTGGCTCCTCACACCGCCATCCCATCGGAACCCGAGCTGGTCTCGCGCTATCGCGTGAGCCGTGCCACTGTCAGGCAAGCCCTGACAGAGCTCGTTCATGAGGGACTTCTGTATCGCCAGCACGGAAAAGGGACGTTTGTGTGCGAACCTCGGGCGCAACAATCTTTTAGTGAAGTGACGAGTTTCACCGAAGAGATTCAACGACGTGGGCAAAAGGTTGGTGGAATCCTTTTGCTGAGCGAGCTTGTACGCGGCTCTGATGCTGTTCGCAAGCAGTTGCGTTTGACGGATGATGAACAGGCAGTTCGTTTGGAACGCCTGCGGACTGCGGATGATGTTCCACTTATGTATGAAGTGAATTATTTACCGTATCCACGCGCCACTGGTGTCTATCAACATGCCAGGGATGCGGCCAAAGGTTCTCTGTATAGCCTGATGTCCTCGGAGGGCTTGAATCCTTATCTGGCGGAACAGAGAGTGGATGCCGACTTGCCTACCCTACACGAATCAGAGCTTTTGCATATATCCAGTGACGAGCCGGGCTTGCGTTGTACCTGTACGATATTTGATCAGACGGGCTCGCCGATCGAATATACCGAATCGTTTTCTGTGGGAAAACGTTATACATTTCAGGCAACGTTGCGTGTATCCAAGCGCGATTAATGGTGGCTTCTATCTCGCGAATCGCATGAGCCGTTCCATCTTTGAGGCCAACAGGTAGCAGACTGACAAATGCATGTTGCGCATGCTATACTATGCTGGGGTTTCAAGCTAATCAAGGCCAATAAGTAGTGGCAATGATAATGCAAAAATGAGAACGTGCTCACGCGCTGTACATATATCGTGTACCTGACTGTATGATCTAATGTGTTCAGTCAAACGTGTGTACAGAGTAGATAGTTGAAACCATGAAAAAGAGCATTCTATTCGGACAGTATCTTCAGAATTGCTTGCATGTTTTCCATGCGTTCAGTTCTGAGGATACTGCCGGGTAGCGCTGCACCTGGCGCAAATAGAGGAGAGTTGTTCAAATGGATGAGATGCAACCCGCAGAAAATGCTGGAGAAGAGATTATCGCTCCAAACGATCGGATCGAGACCGGGAACGGGCAGGTAGAGGGCGATGGACGCGAAGAGCAGAAATGGACTGACCGGGGAAATACGGCGGCCCAGGAAGGCGATTACGAGCGTGCCATGACAGCTTTTGAACGTGCTGTTCAGATCAATCCGAATGATGCTCGTTCACGCTATAACCTGGCCCTGGCTCAGCAGTACCTGGGCGATTCCGAGATCGCGATTGTCGGCTATCGCCGCGCGATCGATCTGGACCCGGATCTGATAGAGGCTTATATCAACCTCGGAAATCTGTATGGCGAACTGGGCATGCACGAAGAGTCGCTAGAGACCTTCCAGCAGGCTCTGGAGTTCGATCCGCAGAACGACGAGTTGTATTTAAATGTGGGCGATGCCTACCGCTCGTTGAATCTCTACCAGGATGCCGTTCAGGCCTATCGGCAGAGCATCATTTTAAATCCTGAAAATCCCCTGGCGCATGAGAATTTGCAGGATGTGCGCGTGCGTGTCAATGGACAACTGCGCCGTTTGATGGAGCAAGAGAATCAGATCGACCAGGACCCTGGGGATATCTCGCGTTCCGCTGAACTGGTCAGCCTGTATCTGGATATGCGCCGCTACGACGATGCCCTGTCGGTCGCGAACCAGATGCTGGCGCTGGCACCGAATGATCGCACGGTCTATGATGTGCTGGCCTCTCTCTATGAGCAGATGGGTGATCGCGATCAGGCCGCCGAGATCTATAGCAGGATCGTGGAAATGGACCCCGAGGATGTGGATTCCTGGGAGCACCTGGGTACATGGCGCTCGATTCAGGGTCAGCAGGATCGTGCCGTTGAGGCCTATAGCCGCGCCATCGAGCTTGATTCCCACCGCGTGACGTCGCGCTTCAGCCTGGCCGAGGCCTATCTTGAAGCAAATCGCTATGACGATGCTCTCCCGGTCTACCAGGGTTTGATCGATGATCGCGAGGAACTGGAAGAGGATGACCTTGCGGCGGCCTATGCTGGCAAGGCGGATACCTTGAACTCCCTCGGTCGCCATGACGAGGCGATCGAAACCGCACAGATGCTGCTCAATGAGTTTGAGGATGATCCGGAAGGACACTATCAACTGGCAACCGCCTATGATGCGCTGGGTCGCCACGATGAGGCCATTCAGAGCTATCAGAACGCGATTCAGAGCGATCCTTTGAATTCTGATTACTACAATGATCTGGCGGACACCTACCGCGAAGTTGGTCGCTACGATGAGGCTCTGGAGAATGTACAGCAGGCGATCGCGATGGACCCCTCGTTGGTGGTGGCGTACGAGACGCTTGCCCAGACCCTGACCGCGATGGGACGTCCGGATGAGGCCAGCGATGCGATGGAGCAGGCTCGTATGTTGCGCCTGGCCGATGAGGTCTAATCTGGCTGGTTGATTATTGGGAGCGTGGATATTTTCACGTTCCCAATTTTTTTTGTTAATTGAAGCTCAGGGCGTTTATTTCCTTTATAAAGGACTTCAGATCTGCTGTATATTTGTGCAGGTAGTCATAGAGCAGATGATGGTCGAGTGGCTCCGTGCCCCAGACAAGATCTTCGCGGATGTTGGTGAATATCTCCAGGCGATAGGATAGGTCGCGTGAGATTATTTTATGGCGGGCAACCGTGCTGAGATGGGCATGGTAGCTTTCGGGACGCGGAAGTCCCTGGGCGGCGATTAACTGGCCGCAGATTGAGACGCAGCGTTCAATCGCGAGCTGAAGGGAGCGCTCGGCCGCTCCAGTTGAGCGATAGTCCTGGCTGAATTCCTCATAAGGGATGCTGGCGAGTTTTTCCAGGATCTCAATCGTGTCCTGAAGCTGACCGAGTTGAGGTTGCAGCAGCGTGCGATCGAGGGTTGGCGGCTGGGGAGCAAGCCGACGGCTTAAAGCCTGGTTTTGCATCTCATCGAACTTCTTATAGTCAAGATAATCCATCACGGCTCTGGCTTCGAACTGGACCCGTTGTTTTTCGTCGCGGCTATAGAGGATTTGCCCATGCTTGATGATCTGGAGTTTGAGCATCAGGGAGGCTTTATTCAGAATGACCACGTCGATGGCGTCCGAGTCCAGGCGTTTAGCAAGCTCGCTGAGGAAGTAGAATTGATAATCGAGAAACTGATCTGATTTAATTTGCTCCATTAAGAGAATCGCGATATCCACATCGTTGAGGTGCCCGAAGGTCGTGCGATTGGCAAGCGAACCTGCCACATACGCGGCTTTTACAGGAGACTGTACAAAAAGCTGATTCAAACGATGATGTTGCTCGAATAAGTTCATGCTTTGACCTCCGAAGAAACTCTGAATGTAAGCAAAGCCGGGTGTGTTTAAATAGCCTCTTTCTCCGGTGGAAACGGCCCTGGGAAACGTGTCTTCTCTTTAGAGTATACACTACAATTGCCTGGGATTGGGCATGCGTCTGCCGGGTCGGCTGCAATTACCGTTTCCTGGAGTCAGATGCAAACTGTATTCCGCCTAGCCTTCAACCCAGCTTTCACCGTTGGTGGCGACCTCTTTTTTCCAGATGGGCACGGTTGTTTTCAAGGTATCAATGATATAGCGGCAGGCCTCAAAGGCTTCGCCACGATGCGGAGTGGCGACGACGATGATGACACTGGCCTCACCAATTTCCAGTCGGCCAAAGCGGTGGGCGACTGCGACGTGTTCGACTCCCCAACGTTTGTGGGCCTCTTCGATGATGCCACGAATCTGTTTCTCGGCCATTTCTGGATAGACCTCGTATTCCAGGTAGTTTACCTGCTTGCCACGGGCGTTGTCACGAACGACTCCTTCGAATACGACGATCCCCCCAACACCTGGATCGCTGACGGCCTGGACTAATGCTTCCCTGTTAAGTGGTTCGCGTGTCAGTTGAATGAACGGTTCCATGCTACTTTTCTCCGCTTGCTTTTCAGGTTGTCCGCCCCCCATCGGGGGAATGAAGACCAGTTCATCTCCGGTCTGCAAAATTGTTTCCGCTGGCACATAACTATGATTCACTGCGCAGATCGAGCTTTCGAGTATGGGCTGTAGCCGTGGCTCGCGTTCCCGCAGGATGGTTCTTACTTGCGCGACAGTTGTGCCTTCCTCCAGGGAGAGTTCTTCGTCTCCCTTGCCCAGCAACTCGCGAATAGAGGCGAAGTAACGGATATGAATATACATCAGAATATGCGACCAGGCGACCAGCAAGTCCTCTAGATCGCACTCCTTTCTTAGACAGTAATGTGATTTCGCTAGATAACAAAAGTATAGCATAGCCCCGACACCTTTTATAAGATCCAGCCAGGAGACATTTATTGCTCAGGAAAGCAGATTTTCTGCCCGATAGGTCTTGACAAACTAATCATATTAGTTTAATATA
>DASSXK010000294.1:0-6815 GCA_035703945.1 Ktedonobacteraceae bacterium
AACACAGCATAATCTTTGCCGATATTCGCGCCAGGCGCCACACCCAGTCCACCAATCAAGCCAGCCGAGAGGTCAGAAATGATATCACCATACAGGTTAGGCAAGACAAGGACATCGTACAATTCAGGCTTCTGCACAAGCTGCATGCACATGTTATCGACGATCCGATCTTCAAACTGAATATCGGGATACTCTTTAGCAACTTCCTGTGCGGTTGACAGGAACAGGCCGTCAGAGAACTTCATAATATTCGCTTTGTGGACCGCCGTGACTTTGCGGCGATTATTCGAACGAGCGTAGTCAAAGGCAAATTTCACGATACGGCGAGAAGCCATGACCGAGATGAATTTGATGCTGACCGCAGAATCGTGGTCAAGGCGCGTACCGGAGGTCCGATAGATCGCCTCAATCATCTCCTCAAGCTCGGGAGTGCCTTTCTGGTACTCGATACCAGCATAAAGATCTTCTGTATTCTCACGGACAATGATCAGATCGACATTATCATAACGGGAGCGCAAACCTTTATAGGTCTTTGCTGGCCGCAGATTGGCGTACAGATCAAGCTTCTTACGCAGTGCCACGTTTGCACTGCGGAAACCTTTTCCAACAGGAGTGGTTATCGGGCCCTTCAGGCCAACTTTCGTGCGTTTTATCGAATCGATTACCGCGTCGGGTAATACGGTTCCAAACTGTTCAAATACGTCCAGGCCCGCAGGCTGAACGTCCCAGTCAAATTGCACGCCGGTTGCTTCCAGCACGCGCCGGGTGGCCTCAGTAATTTCTGGTCCTGTACCGTCGCCAGGGATAAGTGTAACACCGTAGGACATTAAATCCTCCAAACAGCAGAGTTTTGTCAATCGACATCAAAGTGATTGACTAATGCTTGATTATATCACAACAAACAATTGTTTTCGTCTCACTGAACTGAAGCGACTGAGCAGTGGAGCAAACAAGGCAACAAGCCAACAAAATAGACAGATCTGCCGGCGATGGCATACTTACCAGGGCGTATCGCCGGCAGATCTGTCTCATGGCTTGCTACGCTCTCTTGTAGCAAACTGGTCGGGATAGAGCGTGTAAAACGACAACGTCTACTTCAATCATACTGTTTTTTGCCGCCGGGTGGTAGTTTTCGCACTTGTAGTACTACTTCGAGTACCGGACGTTTTGGAAGTCACACTAGCACTGGTCGCTCGCTTACGAGTAGTCGTACCGTTGGCGCTGGCCCCATTCGTTTCTGGTATAACCTGCTCTGTTGCAGCCACTGTGGCCATGCTGCGTTTCCTGGTTGTGCTGGCCGTTGAAGTTTTGGCCGTACTCCTGGTGGCGGGCTTCTTTTTGGGGGCAGCCTTCCTGGTTATTCTGGTGCTGGTTGCCCGTTTCCGGGTGGGGCTGGTCGCAGTCTCACCCTCAACGCTGGCTTTCTGATGGGCCGGACGGCGTCTGGTGGTTTTACCTGCCTGATCAGGTCCTTCACTGGCCGCTTGCTGAACAAGGACGACTTCTTTATAGCAGACCGGGTCCTGACCAACCTTTTGCACAACCATCAGTCCGCCACAATTCGAGCAGAGTTCGGGAACGGGACGATCCCAGGTTGCGAAGTTGCAGGTTGGATAGTTGCTACACCCATAGAAGATGCGCTTCTTCTGCTTGGTCTTGCGCTCAACCAGATCGCCACCACACTGCGGGCAGAGGGCCCCGGTCTTATTCATAAATGACCGGCGATAATTACATTCTGGGAAACCTGAGCACGAGATAAAGCGACCAAAGCGTCCGGTGCGAATAACCAGTGGTCGTCCGCAATCGGGACAGGCCTCGTCGGTCTCTTCAACCGGTTTCTGGACACGATTCATCTCGGTTTCAGCTTTATCCATGCTGATCTTGAAATCGCCATAGAAGGCCTTTAAGAATTCGATCCAGGACTGCCGACCCTCTTCAACTTCATCGAGCTTGCGCTCCATTTCAGCCGTAAAACCGGTATCAACGATATCGGGGAAGTGCTTATTCATCACTTCGTTGACGGTCTCGCCCAGCCAGGTCGGAATAAAGCGCCGCTGATCCTGATCGACGTAGCCGCGATCCTGAATCGTACTGATAATCGGCACATAGGTACTTGGGCGTCCAATCCCTTGCTCCTCCAGCTCTTTAATCAAGCTGGCTTCAGTAAAGCGTGGCGGGGGCTGCGTGAAATGTTGATCTGGTTGCAGTTTATGCAACTCTAAGAGCTCATCGACACTCATTGAAGGAAGCTGACGCTCATCCTCTTCACGCGGCCAGACGGCATAGAAACCGGCGAATTTCAGATTTGAGCCATTGGCGCGGAAAACATACTGCGCGGCCACAATATCGACCCGAACCGTATCGAAGACAGCCGGCGTCATAAAGCTTGCCACGAAACGTCGCCAGATCAAGTTATAAAGTTTAAACTGGTCCGCCGAAAGGAAGGGTTTTGCCAGTTGCGGCGTCAGGGTCACATCCGTTGGACGGATCGCTTCGTGGGCATCCTGAGTGGTAGCTTTAGCTTTGCTATTGCGGCCCGCTCCAACGTAGGGCTGGCCAAATTCATTGTGGATATACTGTTTAACGCTGCCCTGGGCTTCCTGGGAGATACGCGTTGAATCGGTACGCATATAGGTGATCAAACCTTGATGACCGCGTGCGCCCAACTCAAGACCTTCGTACAACTGCTGCGCCAGGCTCATGGTCCTTTTCGGCTTAAAGTACATTCGCGAGGAGGCGTCCTGCTGCAAAGTACTGGTGGTATAGGGCAGATAAGGCTGGCGCCTCTGCTCTTTTTCCTCTACCTTTAAAACCTGATAGGAGGCACCCTGGAGGTCCGCCATAATCGCATCAGACTCTTCTTTGGAAGAAATCTTGATGCGCTTCTTCTCGGCCTGGGGTTTCTTCGTTCCGTTGCCATTTTGGGCGGCCTTGCCGTTGCCCTCCTCATCGTTCTCTTCCTTATTAAAGTCAGAGATATCCTTGAGACGGGTAATCAGACTGGCCTCAAAACGCTCGCGCACACCCTGTTTGCTGAGGGTAGCAACGATGCTCCAATACTCTTCTGGCTGGAACTCGCGGATCACGGCCTCGCGATCACAGATCAACTTCAGAGCAACAGATTGCACACGTCCCGCGCTTGTGCCGGACTGGATACGTCGCCAGAGCAAAGGGCTAATTTTGTAGCCAACCAGTCGATCCAGCACCCGCCGGGCCTGCTGCGCGTTGAACAGATCCTCGTCAATTTCACGAGGCTTTTTAATTGCATCTTGAACCGCACGCTTGGTGATTTCATTAAAAACAGCGCGATGAGGATTTGTTAAACCTAGCGCCTGTTTAAGCGACCAGGCGATAAATTCACCTTCGCGATCGGGGTCAGGGGCCAGATAGACTTCATCAGCACGTCTGGAAGCCGCTTTTAAGTCATCGATAAGCTTATCTTTTTTCTCAATTGTCACATATTGCGGAGCAAAATCTTTGCGTGTATTGACCCCGAGGCCTTTTTTCGGCAGGTCCATAATATGTCCCATTGAAGCTCGAACTTCAAAATCGCGTCCGAGGAATTTCTCGATTGTTTTGGCTTTTGCTGGTGATTCAACAATTACAAGTTTCTTTGCCATCGACCCACACCTGATCTCTCACTAATAATAATGCACGAAGTAACGTTCACATCTGGCCGATAAGGGTAACGTAAGGGTAAGGCGTTACTCGTGCTTCTATCGCTAAACTGACTGGAATTACATATCAACTTTATGAGTTGACAATATTCCTGACGAGCTTGCGAGTAAGTACAAACATTTCCGTACTCATTTCACAGCATAGGATAGCACACTCTGACAAGGGGACTATCTCGTTCCCTACGAATAACATTCTTTTGCATCCCTTTTATGCCGGTCGTTTAAAGGCTATCTCAAAAAAAGTACGGTGCAAGAACTAACCTTCTCGATCATAACACATCGTCCAAAAATTCTATTCCTTCACTCAACACGCACAGCCCTTTCAGGAATATCAACGCCAAAAAATAGAGAATTGCGACAAAACAGGACAAATGGGACCGGCATCCACTCGGCCCAAACTATCCACAATAAATATACCAATATCCTATTAGCAGGACCTACACAGCCTGTTATCTTGACCCGCTCGCGCTTGCATGCTATGCTGCATCAAGAAGACCACCTATAGAAAGTGCTGGTTTTGGAGGAACAGCATGCAAAAACAAAAGCCATCTCGACCACTCTCAAATAATAAGAATGGATGGCGTATGAGGAGCAAATATCGCACGCGGCTTGCCGCCCGCGCGCGGAGGAAGAGTCAAGGCTCTTCATTGCGTGCAGGCCTGGCTGTAATAGGAGGGCGAACAGCAGGGGCCCTCAGCCGCCGCTTACATATTGGCGGGGGCACCAGCATCGTTGGTATTGTAGCGCAAGGCCTCTATCCGGATATTCTCGGTTACTTAGCTGCTCAGTTAGAGCATGGAAATATAGTTATTACAGGCACCAATGGCAAAACCACAACGTGTGGGATTGTTGGCTCCGTGCTCAACAGCGCGGGTATGCGGGTATGGCGAAACCGCGAAGGCTCGAACCTTGTACGCGGTATCGCGGGCTCATTGGTTATCCGTGCCTTGCCCAACGGGCAGTTACGGGGCCAGGGCGAGGCGATTTCCATCCTGGAAGTTGACGAAGCAGTGATGCCAATCATCGTGCCCGAAACGCATCCACGTGTGGCTGTGTTCAATAACCTTTTCCGTGATCAGTTGGATCGCTATGGGGAAGTTGACAGCGTGATGACACGCTGGCGCAAGGCTATTGCGTCCATGTCTCCCGACGCGACGCTGGTCCTCAATGCCGATGATCCCTCAACCGCCGTATTGGGTGAAAATTTCACAGGGAAGATCATCTATTATGGCATTGAAGATCCTTCGCTGGATCTCTCTCAGCAGCCAAATAACTCATCTGAGCGCCATCAGGTTATCGATACACGCGCCTGCCCACATTGTGGCAGCGAATACGAGTATACACTCCGCTTCTACAGTCACATGGGCCACTATCGCTGCCCCAATTGTGACTTCGCTCGACCTCAGACAACCGTGCGAGCCATAAAAATACAGAGCGAAGGCTTTGACCGCACACGCGTCCAGGTCGACACCGGAAACGGCGAAATCCAGGAAATGGTCATCCCGTTGCCGGGAATTTATAATGTATACAACGCTCTTTCGGCAGCCGCGACCGCTCAGGCTTTAGATCTGGAGTGGAAGGCCGTCGCAGAAGGCGTCAAGCAGTTTCAGCCAGCCTTTGGGCGTGGGGAAACCGTGGAGGTCGAGGGTCGAACCATTCGGCTCTTGCTCGCCAAGAATCCCACCGGCTTTAACGAAGTGCTTAGAACGCTCTTCAGCGAGGATATCAAGCGGAATGTGATGTTTGTCTTGAATGACAACACCGCAGATGGTAAAGATATTTCCTGGATCTGGGACGTCGATTTCGAGCGCGCCGCCGGTATGACCAACTCATTGACGCTGGCCGGAACACGCGCACTGGATCTGGGCGTTCGTATGAAATACGCGGGCGTCTCGGCCGAGGGGATGAGCATTGTGCCAACCGCGCCTTTGCGAGCCTTAAAGCAAGAACATCCAACGCCATCCAACGCCAGGGGCCGTGGCACTCACGCTCAGACCGAAGCTGAGAAAGCCGCCGTCGTCGCCGATGTTCCGCTTGCGACCGAAACGCTGGATAAACCAACGATCGAAGCCCAGCGCCTCTACGGACTGGATAAGGCTCTGGACGAAGCCATTCGCCAGACACCAGTTGGTGAAGATCTGTTTATCGTTCCCACATACACTGCCCTGATGGAAGTCCATCGCAAGCTCGAACAGCGTGGCCTGGCTTCTCATTACTGGGAAGGGAAGGATGCATGAGTAGCAACAACGGCCACAAGCCAAAAATAACCTTGACCCTGGGGCATCTCTACCCTGATCAACTCAATCTCTACGGCGATCGAGGCAATATTTTAACGTTGCGACATCGCTGCGAACAGCGTGGTATCGAGCTTCGCGTGGTTGGATTGGGCGTCGGAGACGCACTTGCACCTGATGAATATGATATGCTATTTATTGGAGGAGGCCAGGATAAAGAACAGGCTCCGGTAGCCCAGGACCTTCACGAAATTAAAGGGATTGGACTGTGGGCAGCGATTGAAGATGACATGCCTGTTCTGGCAGTCTGTGGCGGCTTCCAATTATTGGCCCATTATTATCGCCCAGCCGAAGGGGCCGATATGAAAGGTCTGGGCGTCTTCGATGCCTGGACAATTCATAAAGGTGCACGTGTCGCGCGTTGTATTGGAAACGTTGCCCTCAAGTGGGGGAACAGCACGCTGGTTGGATTTGAAAACCATGGCGGCAGAACCTACCTCGGCACCGCAAAACCGCTGGGAAAAGTCCTGAAAGGCTATGGCAACAACGCGGAAGACCATACTGAAGGGGCGGTCTATCGTAATGCGTACGGAACCTATCTCCACGGTTCCCTCTTACCGAAAAACCCGCACTTCGCGGACTTTCTAATTAACCTGGCCTTACGTCGAACGTATGGCACGCAGAGTCTCCCGGTTCCAATGGAAGAGGGAGAGCCGCACGTTGCATCCGCAACGAAAGATAGTGAGGGATCACCAATTCTCACGCCTCTCGATGATTCATTAGAATGGGAGGCCCACGCCTCTCTCCTGGAACGCCTGGGACTTTATGAAGAGGCGAACGCAGCTCTCCAATCCCATAGAGCCTGAGCAGAAACACCTACGAGGCGATGTTTATGAGTTTTGAT
>DASSXK010000340.1:0-6732 GCA_035703945.1 Ktedonobacteraceae bacterium
AACCGAGCGAGAGGCAACACGATTGGCAAAGACTGTCGCGGCGCGGGGATCGGAATGACGAGAGAGGTGAGCCAGGAAAGCAGCGGCAAAGACATCACCGGCTCCTGTGGGATCGACCTCTTTGACAGGAAAAGCCGGGAAGCGTTCAATTTTCCCTTGTTGAAACAGCGTCGCGCCATGTCGACCATCAGTCGCAACAAGCAAGGGGACGCACTTGCTCCAGGCTCCCAGGATTGCATCGGCCTCGCCACGATTTCCATCGGCGAAGGGTAACAGATCATCATGACTTAGGATCAGGGCATCGAGCAGCGGGAGAAGCTTTGTAGCCTCGTGCCAGGGAGTTGGCCAGACGCGGCCATCGGGGTCCCAGCGCCGCAACCAGCCCTGAGGGGTAGCGGCCAGAATTTGGCCTGGGCGGCGCTTAAAGTTCCGAAGAATCTCAGGCGCAAGCTCCTGCGTCAAAGGGCCGAACAAAACCACCCGAGCCTCGTGCCAGTCGGGCGGAATATCGTCGAGTGTGAGATCATCCGCACGTGCGGTCAAATACTGAGTTCTGAACCCTTCGTGATAGCGATTGATAAAGGTTGAGGTCTGCTCTGAAGCCCGAGTCGCGAGCAAAATGCCCGGAAGGTGTTGTGAGAGTTCCTGAAGTAGCAAGGCATCAGCGCAGGTCACAAGCGCCGAGACCAATCCCAAACGGTAGGCGGTGAGGGCGGCAAAAGTAACTGTTCCACCGAGTGAGAATAAGCCATCAGCGTGTAGATCTCGGGTCACATGACCAATCGTTAAAAATTCTGGAGTTGTAGAAGCAGGTTGATGTTGCACGTATCGTTAGCTTTCAGTTAGTCAGGACGACCCTACGTGAACGATCATTGAAGATACCAATCGACAACCTCAGGGAAGAGTAAAGTATCGAGCAGCTTGCACAACAGCCCATCTCTATAGATAAGTTCAGCGCTTGCACGGTAGTACGGTAAGGTAAGTAAGTGAACTGAATTGGTAGGGAGACCCTAGAGAAAAAAGAGGGAAACGAGGCCAGATAGCCACATTTCCCCTGCTTCTGATGCCTAGCGACCTGGTCGTTTCAAGGAGATCACCACACGTCTGGCATCGCCTTCGCCGATACTCTCGGTACTGATATCGTTACTCTCAGCCAACGCAATATGTACGATGCGTCGTTCATGGGGAGGCATGGCTTCGAGTGCAATTGAGCGTCGATAGTTGCGTACCTGTTGCGCCACGCGCAGGGCCAGGGAACGCAAGTTATCCTCGCGTCGTTCGCGATAGTTTTCCGCATCCACAATAATGCGCATGCGGCGTTTGGTACGATGCCGTACGATCAGATTCACCAGGAGTTGAAGAGCAGAAAGCGTCTCGCCACGGCGACCGATCAGCAGGCCCAGGTGTTCATTAATACCATAAATATTCAGAGTCAAAGGATCTGCTGAGCGAACCTGAACGGTTGCATGAATATTCATATACCGTAAAATATGCTGTAGCACATCCACTGTAATTTCAATATCTTCGCGTGAGGGAGTAACTTCTTCGTCTGAAACACCATCGCCCGACTCAGTCGAGGTAGGCACCAGCGTTACGGCCGGAATCACGAGATCCTCAGGTATTACGAAAGGAGCGATCTCTTCATTCTCTTCGCCATCCTCGTCCTCTAGTTCATCCTCGCCATATTCCTCATCCTCTTCGTATTCCTCGTCCTCCTCGTCTTCTTCATCCTCTAGCTCTTCCTCATCCTCTTCATATTCCTCGTCCTCGTCCTCTAGCTCGTCTTCTTCATCCTCTTCGAAGTCCTCATCGCCCTCATCATCAACGTCCGCAGCCTCATCTTCGACCTCAACGCCGACAAAATCGTCGGGGCCAAGCAAGGCGTCGGCCATTTCAGGAGTGATAATAGCACTGATACTGGGGCGAACAGTCACCCGGACCCGGGCTTCTTTGCCACCCAGACCAAAAGTTCCACGGGCAGGCTCCTGAATTACCGAGATTTCAACCTCTTCGCGTCGCTTGCCCAGGCGAACCAGAGCCTGTCGAACAGCCTCTTCGATGCTTTTTCCACTAGCCTCAATACTTTCCACTTCTTACTTGCCTGCCTTTCAAGGGCTGTAGAGACCCCGCATCCGTGAGTATTACGATACGCGGGGTCTATCTACAAGTCTGCAATCCAACTTAGCCACGCGACATACTGCGTTTAGGATTATTGCCGCGCCGACGTGCGGAGGCACTTCCACCTTTGGGTCGGCGTTTCAAGGTATACTCACCAGAGCCATTGGAATTTCCATTTTTATAAGAAGAGCCATTTGAGCTACCAGCATTGCTAGCCGTCGTTGAATCATCGTCAGTGCCATCAAGCGCATCTGATGTAGAACCTTCGACAACGCGTTTCTGCGGCTTCTCAACGTCTTTAATAAAGCGCTGATCGTTGACAGCTACCTTTGTTCCTCGACTCTTGTGCTGATCTTTCCGACCCAGGAGCCCTTCGAGAATAGGAGGCATAACCGTCAGTGAACCCCAACCGGTAATGAAGTATTGCTGCACAATACTAAACATCGTAGTGGTACACCAGTACAACGCCAGGCCAGCGGGGAAGGTCCAACCCAGGAAGATGGTGAAGAACGGCATGATCAACCCCATCGTCTGCATCTGCTGGGTCATCATATCCTTGGAAGTTGCCGTTGCGCGGGGCTGAGCCATACGCAATTGAATGAAGGTTGCAACACCGGCGATAATTGGCAGGATATGGGTGGGGTCTGTGTGGTTCAACGGGAAATACCAGGAAGAATTGATCCAGGTAAACCAGTTCAAATTCAGATCAGGGAATTTAACGAAGTGGGGCAGGAACGGGTAAATGATATTGTTGATATCTGCTACGTTTTTTGCATTACGCAGAACCGCGTTTAAGGCAAAAAACAGGCCATACAAGACGGGGAATTGGACCAGGGTTGGAAGACATCCGGCAAGCGGATTAACGTTGTACTCTTTATAGAGAGCCTGCAACGCCACGGCCTGTTCCTGTTGATTTTTGTATTTCTTACGAATCTCTGCAATCTGAGGTTGAATCACCTGCGTAGCTTTGGTAGATTGAAGCTGCTTCAGGGTCAGTGGGAATAGCACAAGGCGAACGATCAGCGTCAACACGATGATCGATAGGCCAAAATCACCAAAGAGGTGATACAGCACCATCAGAATATTAAAGATGGGGAAGGTAAAGATAAGGTTGAAAAGATAACCAATCTGCCCCACAAGATTTCTCCTAACTTCCGTGATCTAGTGAGCCAGCGTCTCTGGAACCGGATCATAGAGATTACCGTGATAAAAGGGTTGGCAGCGTCCGATACGCTTGATTGTCAACCACCCTCCACGGATAGCGCCAAAGCGTTGAATTGCCTCGTAACCATAATGCGAGCACGAAGGCGTAAAGCGACATGATGGCGGCATGACGACCGACAAGGTCCGCTGATAGACTCGAATAAGAAACAATAAGATGTATTTCATCTATGGCGACCTTTATGATAAGTCTGTTCTCGCTTCCGCGATCGGCGCGGGAGAGAGCAAACGCGCTCGGGATAACAAAGACTGTATCTCCTGTTTGAGTAGAGGTAGATCAGCCTGAAGTATTGGATGTCGCGCACTAAGTACGAGATCCCACCCACCAGTGAGTTTGGGCGCATAACCTCGCATCACTTCACCCAGAAGACGTTTAATATAATTTCGGTCAACAGCGCGCTTCGAGATGCGTTTACTAACCACAAAGCCAACACGCATAGTTGTTTGTTCATTTGGTATCCACGCAAGTATAAGCAGCCGAGACGTGAGGACACGTCCTTGCTGCCTTACTCGCTGGAAATCACTTCTTTTTCGCAAGCGTAATGCACGAGTTAATGCCACGATAGCGTCAAAGCAATTAAACTGTAAGCTTCCAACGCCCTTTGGCGCGGCGAGCTTTGAGCACACGACGACCATTGCGGGTCGACATACGCTTAATAAATCCATGTTCACGTTTGCGCGGAATGCGCTTGGGTTGCCAGGTACGTTTCATGTGTCCCTTCTCTTTCCTCCACTTGGAATATCCTGTAGATTATAGCCGTAATCACGGTGGGCTGTCAATCTTCGAGTAAGATGTCCTCCCCCCGTGGGGAGAAAGGAGGGTGAGTGGGGCACAGCCCCACGCCCCAGGCAAGTGGCTGCGCCCCTTGCAACCCCGCTTTCCTTCCCTCGATTCTTCCGTTGGGAAAGAAGGGGCAGAGACCCGCTTTTTAGATTGACAGTCTACAAGATGGGTCAGGCAGTTTTGAAGCGCAGCAGGACACGTCCGAGTTTGATTTCGTCGTTATCGTGCAGTGGCGTAGGAGTTTTGCTCGCTAAGCGCTGGCGATTCAAGAATGTAAAATTGGTACTATTTTCGTCTTCCAGCATGTACTGGCCATTTTCGACAAAGATGCGAGCATGTAGGCGCGAAACACCACCCTCTTCACCACCATGTGGGGTGAGATCAACTTCGGGGAAGATGTTGCTTACAGCATCTTCGCGCCCAAGCATGATGTTGTCTTTCCCACTCAGATCAAACTCCTGGTTGTCTGCCTCAACGATCAGGCGGGCAGTCAGGCCAGCAGGAGAAGCAGCCGGGGCAGGTGTGACGACCTGGACATCCTCGGGAACTGAAGCAGGCGAGGCAGCAGGCATTGGAATCGGAGCGGATTGCGCAACCGGAGCGGCAGCAGCATCACCAAGCAGGCTGACACCACAATTGGAACAAAAAGCTTCTCCCTCAGGATTCTGCGTGCCGCAGGATGGGCAGGTCTGCATGCCTGGTTGAGCAGGGGCAGGAGATGCTGCGGGCTGAGCAGAGGCAGGAGCGGCCTGAGCCACAGGAGCAGGAGCCGCGTTATTTAGTGGTTCGCCACACTCATCGCAGAAAGCGGAACCGTCGGGATTCTCATGATGTAAAGAACAATATACTGGCATAATCCTCTATCCTCCTGAATACATTTCTTTTTTTGTTTGTGCCGCCTGCGGCGGCAAGGGGGAGGGTGGCCGGGGGGCCCCGGACCCCACCAGGGGCATTGCCCCTGGACCCCACTTTTTCCACTTGCAGATCAACTCGCGAGTTCCCTGGCTCCCCAGCTTTCCACTTGCAGATCAGCCTGGGAGTTCTTGAACTCCCCTTCTTTCCGCTTAAGGAAGCAAATCATCCAGGCGTTGGGTCAATTTGCGTGTTTTGTTACCAATAGTCTTGACCTGTTCCTGGGAGATCTGTTGGCCCTGATTAATCTGTTCAATCGCGGCCTGAGTCTCTTCATCCAGAACGCGTGTGACGTTTGGCGCGAGTCGGGTGGTCGATTTACCGGTGCGCTTGTACTCATCCAGTACACGCGTCACCAGGCGATGGGCATTCGCCTTCTCGGCGAAATTCATCACGGTTGCATTTACCTGAGCGGCCTCGTTGGCATCGTTGGTAAATGTCACCTTGATATCATCGCGGACACGTTCGCCTACTATATTTGCGATCGGGACATCATAGGAAAGTTCGGCCTGTGCGATACGGAAAAGGCCAGCGCTACGTGGATCGATTAACAGTTCAACCAGAATTGACTGGGCATTGTCCTTCTCAAGATCACCCAGCGACACCACAACCTGTCGATCAGAAAGAACCGACTGTCCCAGATCGCTGATAATCGGCAAGACCTTGACGGCCTTTTTAGGGGTGACGCCTGCGGGCAAGCGCAATGTCAGGGTGGCATTACGAACAGCGACCGCAACGGCGTTCTGGATCTGCTGCTGGAACAAGCTCATCGCATCGGAAGGCTGGCGAATAAATTCGGCTGGCATACCGCCGCTGAGTTGGCCAACATCATCGAGTAGACCTTCGTCCCAGTCACTGCCAATACCGAGGGGATAGATCGAGATACCAGCCATCGCGGCATCCCGTGCCAGTTGCCGACAACGATCCGAATCACCGTAGGTGACGCCATCGGTCAACAGTATCATGCGGTTCACTGCATTGGGGATATTATAGCGGCGCAATTCATTGAGCCCCTGAATCATTCCAAGGGACATCGCAGTGCCACCGGCGTCGCGAATACGATCGATTGCGGCCTTCATACCGGGTCTATCATTTGCAGGCATAGAAGGAATCACAACCTGGGACGTATCATCGAAGACCACCACCGAGATATAATCGGTTGGCTCCATATAATCGATGACCATCTTTACCGCTTCTTTGACGTTATTCAGTTTTGCACCTTTCATGGAGCCAGAGTGGTCAAGCACCAGGGCAAAATTGAGCGGCATACGAACCTGCGCCATCATTTCAGTAGGCTTGGCTTCAAGTAAAACATATGCCACCTGGCTCCCGCCTGTGACAGGCATGAAGTCCTTACCTACCTGATGTGCCAGCGTTACCTCACCGGGCATAATAAAGTAGCTCCTTTCGAGTTAGGCTGCCTAAGTATATCATATTAATGGGCAAAGACCACGACAGCACTCACATTATCATCTCCACCATTTGCGTTGGCGGATTCGAGTAACTGTGTACAAGCTGATTGTGGATTCGGCGCATTCTTCAGAATCGTTTCGATCGCAGGGTTACGCACCATCTCCCATAAACCATCCGAGCAACTTAGCAGTATATCGCCCGGATGCAATTGCTGTTTGAAAATGTCAATCTGAACATTGAGCTTATCGCCCAGACTTCGGAAAATCTGGCTGCGCTGAGGATGC
>DASSXK010000423.1:0-11072 GCA_035703945.1 Ktedonobacteraceae bacterium
TGCGCCGGTGATCATGTTCTTAATGTAGTCGGCGTGTCCTGGGCAGTCCACGTGAGCATAGTGACGCTGTTCGGTTTCGTACTCCACGTGCGCGATGGAGATCGTGATACCACGCTCACGCTCTTCAGGAGCCTTGTCGATGGTGTCAAACGCTTTGTATTCAGCAAGTTTTGCGTTCGCGAGTACTTTGGTAATGGCCGCCGTGAGCGTGGTTTTCCCATGGTCGATGTGACCGATGGTCCCAACATTCACGTGTGGCTTTGTCCGCTCGAATTTCTTCTTTGCCATTTTTTTATCCTCAAACGGTGCTCGGTGCAAACGTACGTGCGACAGGGACTGCACTTTTGCGATGGCACACACTTTGTTATTTGATCATTTCACAGTTGGAATCGGCGTACCTTACCATAAGGCGTTCTACCGATCATAAAAAGTAACCCGGTTGGCCTCTTCCCTGTAATTGGCTCTGGGTTAAGCCGGTCGATGCCATGAAAAGTTATTCAGGCATCGACCCTGTGGCGGTGTTAGTTCAATTTCTTGCTTGCGTACAAGAGAGGAGCATCCTAAGGGGATACTCAGAAACGAGTTGTTAGCGGCTAGCCTTCGCAACGATCTCTTCAGCAATTGCCCGAGGCACGGGATCGTAGTGATCGAACTCCATTGAGTAGCTAGCGCGACCGCTGGTCATCGAACGCAGGTCATTTACATACCCAAACATTTCAGCCAGAGGAACATTACCCCTCACCACTTGCATCGTCCCGCGAGATTCCATACCCAGGATAGTACCACGGCGGCGGTTTAAGTCGCCGATAACATCACCGTAGAATTCTTCGGAAGTTGTTACTTCTACCAGCATGATTGGCTCAAGCAGGGTCGCGCCCGCTTTACGGGTTGCTTCTTTAATGGCGATAGAACCAGCGGTTTTGAATGCCATTTCGTTTGAGTCAACATCATGGTAAGACCCATCGTACAGGGTGACTTTTACGTCGATCATTGGGTACCCTGCCATTATACCATTTTCCAGGGTCTCTCTGATACCCGCTTCGACAGGTTTGATATATTCTTTCGGAATTGAGCCACCGACAACGGCGTTGACGAATTCAAAGCCTTTGCCGCGTTCATTCGGCTCAACTCTGATCCAGACATCACCATATTGGCCATGGCCGCCGGTCTGACGAATATGTTTACCCTGGGCCTGGGCCTCATGTTGAATCGTCTCACGGTACGCAACCTGAGGACGACCGACATTGGCTTCAACCTTGAACTCACGGAACATACGATCCACGAGAACGTCCAGGTGCAACTCACCCATACCAGCAATAATTGTCTGTCCCGAATCCTGGTCAGTATGTAACTGGAAGGTAGGATCTTCTTCAGCCAATTTGCCAAGCGCAATAGCCATCTTATCCTGGTCGGCACGAGTTTTAGGCTCGATAGCGATCTCAATGACCGGCCGAGGGAAGACGATGTTCTCAAGAATAATTGGATGCTGTGCGTCACTTAGTGTATCACCTGTGAAGGTGTTACGCAAGCCCACAGCCGCACAAATGTCTCCCGCTCGAATCTCATCAATATCTTCACGATGATTGGCATGCATACGAAGCAGGCGTCCCACGCGCTCGGTTTTGCTCTTTGTACTGTTTTCTACAGCCGAGCCCTTTGCCAGGGCACCGGAGTAGACACGCAGGTACGAAAGCCGTCCAAAGAACGGGTCGGAAACGATTTTGAAGACCAGGGCGCTGAAAGGCGCGCTGTCATCAACCTCGCGGGTGATCTCCTCATCCGTATCAGGATTGACGCCCTTTGGAAGAGCGATATCCAGTGGAGAAGGCAGGTAAGCGATAACTGCATCCAGCATCGCCTGCACACCCTTATTCTTCAAGGACGTGCCACAAAGCACAGGAACCAGTTTATTGGCGATGGTCGCTCGGCGCAGAGCTGCAACCAGCTCCTCTTTGGTGATCTCTTCACCTTCGAGGTACTTCAGGGTGAGTTCTTCGTCCGTCTCAGCGACACGCTCTATCAGAGCATCGCGGTGACGATTGAACTCTTCCATCAACTCGGCGGGAACTTCTGTCTGGTCAGATGTACGACCCAGGTCGTCGGTAAAGACAACCGAGGTTTGCTCGATCAGGTCCAGGAACCCTTTAAAGCCGCTTTCGCGACCCAGGGGGAGCTGAATCGGCACAGCGACGGCATCCAGGCGCTCGCGGATCATATCCACGGTGCGCCAGAAATCGGCCCCGGTGCGGTCCATCTTATTGACATAGCACATACGAGGGACATCATATTTGTTAGCCTGACGCCAGACTGTCTCAGATTGGGGCTCAACCCCAGCAACCGCGTCAAAGACGACGACACCGCCGTCAAGCACACGCAGTGAGCGCTCTACCTCAGCGGTAAAGTCCACGTGGCCAGGGGTATCAATAATGTTGATGCGATGGTCGAGCCAGAAACATGTGGTAGCGGCAGACGTAATCGTGATGCCGCGCTCTTGCTCCTGAGGCATCCAGTCCATGGTAGCTGCGCCCTCGTGTACTTCACCGATGCGGTGAATCTTCTTGGTATAGAAGAGGATGCGCTCCGTCGTGGTGGTTTTACCTGCGTCAATGTGAGCAATGATACCAATATTTCGTGTTTTTTCGAGTGGGAATTCTCTTGCCATGATCCTTTTTTACCAACGATAATGAGCGAAGGCTTTGTTGGACTCCGCCATCTTGTGGGTTTCCTCACGTTTTCTTATGGTCATGCCCTGACCGGCGGCGGCATCCATCAACTCGCTTGCGAGTTTGTCTACCATCGTATGGCCTGTACGAGTTCGGGCGGAACGGATGAGCCAGCGCATAGCGAGTGCGTTACCTCGATCGCGACGGATCTCGATCGGTACCTGATAGGTTGATCCACCAACACGGCGGGGTTTCACTTCCAGCGTTGGGGTAACGTTCTTCAAGGCCAGCTCAAATACATCCATCGGGGGACGCTTCTGCTTGGCTTCAACAGCATCAAGCGCATCGTATACGATCCGCTCAGCCAGGCTGCGTTTCCCATCAATCATTAATTTACCGATAAAGCGGGCCACGTTACGGCTGCGATATTTCGCATCGGGAACATCCTGCCGGCGTAGCGCTCTTTTGCGTCTTGGCAAAATCTGCCTCCTCATCAACCAAATTACGGCATTACTATTCGAATTTCAGTCAGCAACACCGCGTGCGGCTTGTGAGCGCCGAAGAATGTCTGAGTTTCCAGTGCTTTGACTTTATGTCTCTACACCTCTGCTCACGTAGCTGGCTGAATAGCTAAACGTTCAAAAGCCTGGTCAGCAAAGCTGCTTGCACGCGCATGTGAACGATAGAACCTGTTCAGATTCTCGTCCCTATGATGATTAAGACTACAAACAAACTCACGCGCTGACTATTGCTTACGATTACTAACAATGAACACCAGAAAAGGCGTCGATGAGAAAGCGGAGCTTTCTCTCTCAGACGCCTACATGCGAGTGCCTATCCATATAAAATAAATACACAGAGGACACCCGTCTCTCATTACGTGCATTTCGTTTAAGCTTCGAGGTTCGTTGTACGACCTCCCTCTCTTCTGAACTGACGCAATGACATGTCATTAACCGACCAACCTGAGGCGTTCAGGCAGTATCGGGTAGAGATTTGCGATTAACCTATCGGGGCAATGATCCCTACTTTTTACCCTTTGTTGAAGCCGCTGCCTGTCCAGGCTTTGGTCTCTTGGCTCCGTATTTAGAGCGACCGCGACGGCGTTTTGAGACTCCATCGCTGTCCAGGGTGCCGCGAACGATATGATAACGGACACTTGGCAGGTCCTTCACGCGGCCACCGCGAATAAGGACAACGGAGTGCTCTTGAAGATTATGCCCTTCACCTGGAATGTAAGCCGTAACTTCCATCAGGTTTGAGAGACGAACACGAGCAATCTTACGCATTGCCGAATTCGGCTTTTTAGGCGTCATTGTACGCACCTGCGTACATACACCACGCTTTTGTGGCGATCCCGTCAAACGGGTGGTTCGGTTTTTCAGCGCATTGTATGAATACAGTAACGCTGGAGTCTTGGAACCTCTAACTTTTTTCGAACGGCCCTTACGGACCAGTTGATTGATCGTCGGCAATGGAACGATCCTCCCTGTCCTCATTGGAGGGCGTGAAAAAACACGCCCTCAACTTCACCTATGCGCGGTTATGTATCCTATCACTCATCGAGGGTACTGTCAAGTACTCGACCGAGAGTACCACTGACCATACTGCCTGCGCCAGCACCAACTCCCGCAATCGAGGGAGCCTGTTGAGCGGCCAAACGAGCGGCCGCCGCCTGCTGTCTCGCAATCAGTTCCTTACGGCGCTGGGCAATACCAGAACCGGCCGGAATCAGCTTACCGATGATGACGTTTTCTTTCAACCCAACCAGGTGATCTTTTTGTCCTTCAATTGCGGCTTCCGTCAATACGCGGGTGGTTTCCTGGAACGATGCCGCAGCCAGGAAGCTATCGGTATTTAGAGAGGCCTTCGTCACACCCAGAAGAACCGTCTGGGAGCGAGCGGGTTCGCCACCTTCAGCCAGGACACGTGCATTCGTGTCGGCATATATGAAGCGATCCACCAAATCATTTGGCAACATCTCGGTATCACCCGGCTCATCAACCCGCACGCGGCGGAGCATTTGACGGACAATGACTTCGATATGTTTGTCGTTGATGTACACACCAGTATTACGATAGACGCGCTGTACCTCTTTAACCAGGTACAACTGAACGGCCTCGCGACCCTGGATGCGTAACACTTCTTGCGGATCACGCTGACCTGAAGTGATCGGCGTACCAGCCTGGATTTTCTGTCCCTGACTGACCACGATGTTTCGAGCGGCCGGGATGGCGTATGAACGCTCTTCTCGCTCCTCGAAACGGATGCTCAGCACGCCCTCGGCATTGATCGAAACCGTTCCTTCGGTTCGAGCCAGCACCGGAATCTGCTCACCACCCTGATCGTTTGGCATCAGAGCGATGACCTGGTCGCGCTGCACCTGGTCTTGCTCATTGACCAATACCTGGCTGCCCTTTGGCAGAGGGTATTCGTCAAAGAAGATGTTGGTTGAGACCACCCGAACTGTACGTGCCTTGGTGACTTCGTCCTTGATGATTTCGACGGTACCGTCGATCTCACTGATCTCAGATTTATCTTTCGGAACACGCGCTTCGAACAGCTCTTCTACACGCGGCAGACCCTGAGTGATGTCTCCCTGCGCTCCTGCAATACCACCAGTGTGGAAGGTACGCATCGTGAGCTGCGTTCCTGGCTCACCAATCGACTGTGCGGCAATGATACCAACGGCGGCCCCGATCTTACACATCGAGTTCGCAGCCAGGTCACGACCGTAACACTTACGACAGATACCACGAGGTGTGATACAGGTCAGAGCAGAACGGACGCGGACCGCGCGGATGCCGGCATTGACGATTTCGTCAGCCATATCGTCGCTGATCTCTTCGCCAGCTTCAATCAGATCAAAGCCCGCGATGTTTTCAGCCAGAATACGACCATTCAAGCGGCTGCGGATATCCGGCAGCATCATTTCCTTGCTGTCGTCTTCCTTGATCAGGATACCATCAGTCGTGCCACAATCCTCCTCTGTCACGATTACATCCTGAGCCACGTCGATCAGACGACGGGTCAGATAACCGGACTCGGCGGTTCTCAGGGCGGTATCAGCCAGACCCTTACGAGCACCGTGGCTACTGATAAAGTATTCCAACACACTCAAACCTTCGCGGAAGTTACCGCGAATCGGGATGTCGATGATCTTACCAGACGGACTGGCCATCAGACCACGCATACCGGACAACTGACGGATCTGCTGGAACTTCGCTTTCGTGGCTCCAGATTTCGCAATCGTGTAAATGGAACCGAATGGATCAAGTGTGGCCTCCACCATCTTGGTGATGTTGTCGGTTGCCTCGTTCCAGACGTCAACGGTTCGCTTGTAACGCTCGTTCTCGGTGATCAGACCATCACGGTACTGCTCATCGAGGTCAACAATGATCTGGTCGGCTTTTGCCAGCTCTTCCTGCTTGCCACTCGGAACCTTGACATCGCTGATGGCGATTGAGGCCCCGGCCTTGGTAGCGTAGGAGAAACCGAGTCGCTTGATCTCGTCGGCCAGTTCGGCAGTCTTGGAGCGGCCATATTCTTTGAAACACTCACCAATGACCTGGCGCAGGTTTTCCTTCTTCATGGCGTAGTTTTTGTAGCGGATTCGCTCCGGCAACGCCTCGTTGAAGATGAGACGACCAACGGTTGTCTCAACCAATTTGCCATTGGCCTGCAAGGTGGCCTTTTCTGGTGGCGGCTCATTGAAGACATCGACGTCACCGATACGGACCTTAATTCGCGCCTGGAGGTCAATCACGCCCTGTGTATAAGCCAGAAGGGCCTCATTCGCATCTGTGAAGACACGACCGATGCCTTTGGTCTCAGGACGCTCCTGAGTCAGGTAGAAACAACCCAGCACCATATCCTGGCTAGCACCGATCGACGGTTCGCCGGTTGCCGGGGACAACAGGTTACGGGTTGACATCATAAACTGACGCGCTTCGTCCTGGGCCTTGTCGGACAGCGGGACGTGAACAGCCATCTGGTCGCCGTCAAAGTCGGCGTTGAAGGCCGAACAGACGAGCGGGTGCAACTGGATCGCACTCCCCTCAACCAGCACAGCTTCGAAAGCCTGAATACCCAGGCGGTGCAGCGTTGGAGCACGGTTCAGCAGGACCGGGTGGTTTTTAATCACCTCTTCGAGGACATCCCAGACCTCTGGCTTGACACGCTCCACGAAACGCTTGGCGCTCTTGATGTTATGAGCGAAGTTTTGCTCAACGAGCTTACGCATCACGAATGGCTTGAACAACTCCAGGGCCATACGTTTTGGCAAACCACACTGATTGAGCTTCAGATCAGGACCAACCACGATAACCGAACGACCAGAGTAGTCAACACGTTTACCAAGTAGATTCTGGCGGAAGCGGCCTTGTTTACCCTTGAGCATGTCAGACAGGCTCTTGAGTTTGTGGTTACCGGAGCCAGCAACGGCCCGGCCACGGCGGCCGTTATCAATCAGAGCATCGCAGGCTTCCTGCAACATACGCTTTTCGTTGCGGATGATGATCTCAGGTGCGCTCAGCTCAAGCAGCCTCTTCAGGCGGTTGTTACGATTAATCACACGTCGATAGAGGTCGTTCAGGTCGGAGGTCGCGAAACGGCCGCCGTCCAACTGAACCATCGGGCGCAGATCCGGTGGCAAGACCGGGAGCACTGTCAGGATCATCCACTCTGGCGAGGTGTTTGATTTGCGGAAGGCTTCAACGACCTTCAAACGCTTGGTTGCTTTCTTACGGCGCTGACCAACGGTCGAACTGATCTCGTGGCGCAGGTCCATGCTGAGCTTCTCCAGACCAATGTCGGCGATCAGCTCGCGGACGGCCTCGGCACCCATACCGGCGCGGAAGACATACCCGAAGGCATCCTTCAACTCGCGGTAGCGGTTCTCCTGAAGGAGATCCAGCTTTTTCAGACCCTCAAGATCACGACGCTGCTGCTCCAGGCGCTGGCGTCGATCGACACGCTGTGACTCAACCTGAGTCTGGGCGGAATCGATCTGGCTTCCATATTCCAGTTCAACGCGTTTGGACTCACGCTCACTGTCCTTGCGGGCCGCGTCGAGTTCGTGGCGGGCCTGCTCGGCAATGTCATTGCGTGTCTGCTCTGCGATGCGCTCCAGTGTCTGGACATGGCGAGAGGCATTCACGACTTCACCCTGCCGGACAATCACCTGCTCGGAAGGGAGATAGAGAATATCATCCTCAGCAACCAGGCCATTGTTCTCGCGCAACAGGGCCAGGGTATCGCTCTCAGCCTTGCGGGCTGCTTCGAGATCCTGCTCACGGCGGCGCTCAATCTCGACACGGTCCGTCTGACTGCGCTCAGAGAAGTTCTTTATTTCGCTATCGCGCTGCTCTTTCAAGCTGTCGATGCGAGAAACGACCTGCTCACCCAGGTTTTGATCGACCTGCGAAAGCTCGTCGTCGATCCGCATGAGCTCCTGTTGACGAGCCTCTTCATCGACATGTGTGACGACGTAGAGAGCAAAGTACAGGATGCGCTCCAGGTTGCGGGGTGACAGATCTAACAGGAGACCGATGCGACTGGGGGTACCTTTAAAGTACCAGATGTGGCTGACCGGTGAGGCCAGTTCGATATGACCCATGCGCTCGCGGCGAACCTTCGAGCGGGCTACTTCGACACCACACTTGTCGCAGACGATTCCCTTAAAACGAACACGTTTATATTTACCACAGTAGCACTCCCAGTCCTTGGTTGGGCCAAAGATGCGCTCGCAGAAGAGACCATCTTTCTCTGGCTTGAGTGTACGGTAGTTGATAGTTTCAGGCTTCGTGACCTCACCATAGCTCCAACTGCGAATCTGCTCTGGGCTGGCGAGGCTGATACGAATTGCATTAAAATCATTGACTTCGAGCATGCTGCCTCCTGGTTTCGGGTATAAGAGGGAACCAACCGGGCATTTCCTGATTCCGCTCTCACACATCTTGCTTTTGCGTCATACTGCCAGCTACGCTGCGCATGCAGGGCTTGCGAGCAGACTAACACCGTCGAAACGATGTTTGATCTACTCGACAAGCCAACTCACGTGCTGACCGAAGGGGAATGGCTTACTGATCTCCCTCAAAACCAGACAGATTAATGCCAAGTTCTGGCATTACGTCATTCGAGGTGTCTTCCACGAATTGAATCTTCTGTTCGTCTTCGTTCAAGACTTCCACATTGATACCAAGACTCTGCAATTCCTTGACAAGAACCTTGAAGGATTCCGGAACACCGGGTTCCATGATGTTTTCGCCCTTGACAATCGCCTCATAGGTTTTGACACGACCGACGACATCATCCGATTTGACGGTAAGAATTTCTTGCAGGATATTGGCTGCGCCATACGCTTCCAGAGCCCAGACTTCCATCTCACCGAAGCGCTGTCCACCGAACTGCGCTTTACCGCCGAGAGGCTGCTGAGTGATCAAGCTGTATGGACCAGTCGAACGAGCATGAACCTTGTCTTCCACCAGGTGAGCCAGTTTCAACATATAGGTATAACCGACTGTAATGGGATGATCAAACGGTTCACCGGTTCGACCATCAAAGAGATGGACCTTACCGCTCTCCGGCAGGTTTGCCCGACGAAGCATCTCTTCGATGTCTTCTTCGGTCGCGCCATCGAATACCGGGGTCGCGATTTTAAAGCCCAGTGCGCTGGCAGCCCACCCCAGGTGGGTCTCCATGATCTGACCAATATTCATACGGTGCGGTACGCCGAGCGGGTTCAAAATGATGTCGACCGGTGTACCATCAGGCAGGAATGGCATATCTTCAATTGGCAGCACGCGTGAGATAACGCCTTTGTTTCCATGGCGTCCAGCCATTTTGTCGCCAGCACCAATTTTACGTTTTTGAGCGATGCTGACACGTACGAGTTGATTGACTCCAGGAGGCAGCTCGTCTCCGGCATCCCGCGAGAAGACCTTGACTTCAACAACCTTACCGCGCTCACCGTGTGGCACGCGCAGGGAGGTGTCTTTTACTTCACGCGCTTTTTCACCAAAGATGGCGCGCAGCAGTTTCTCTTCCGCAGTCAGCTCTGTCTCACCTTTAGGGGTGATTTTACCAACCAGAATATCCTGTGGACCAACTTCGGCGCCCACATAGATGATTCCGCGCTCGTCGAGATTCTTCAGACCTTCCTCACCAACGTTTGGAATGTCGCGAGTGATCTCTTCGGGTCCCAATTTGGTATCGCGAGCATCAATCTCATACTTTTCAATGTGAATCGAGGTGAAGTAGTCTTCACGCACAATTCGCTCACTGATCAGGATGGCGTCTTCGTAGTTACCGCCCTCCCAGCTCATAAAGGCAACCAGGATATTCTGTCCCAGGGCCAGCTCACCTTTATCGGTCGAAGAGCTGTCCGCGATTACCTGGCCCATTGTCACAAGGTCGCCCTTGCGGACAATCGGTCGCTGATTAATACAGGTACCGGCATTTGAGCGCATGAATTTGCGCAGTCGATGGCTGTAGACCTCGCCGTTAGCATCAATGATTTCAATCTTCCGCGCGGTTGCGCTGACAACTTCACCATTGACACGGCTTACTTGCACCTGACCAGAGTCGATTGCCACCTGGCGCTCGATACCCGTTCCACAGATTGGAGACTGCGGGCGCAGCAGCGGAACAGCCTGACGTTGCATGTTTGCACCCATCAGGGCGCGGTTCACGTCGTCATGCTCAAGGAAAGGAATCAAAGCAGTTGCGACACTAACGGTCTGGCGGGGGGAGACATCCATGTAGTCCATGCTATCGGCATTTTCCATCACGAACTCACCCTGATAACGGGCCAGGACACGCTCTTCGGCGAACTCACTCTGATCGGTCAGAATGGCGTTTGCCTGGGCGATCCAGAAGTTCTCTTCATCATCGGCCGTGCGATACTCGACATGCTCTGTCACATATGGGCGCACACGCAGCTCGGTTGAACCGAGGGCTGCCGCAAACTTCTCGAAAAGCTCCGGTGTAACTCTGACGCGATCACGGCCTTTCAGCAGCAGGTTGCCATCGGCATCCTTGATGTCTTCGCGCTCGCGGCCATAGATACCACGGGCTTCGCGGCCGATCAGGACGGGATCGTTAGCGGCGATTCGTTTAAACACCTTACGATACGGTGTTTCGACGAATCCATACGGATTAATCTGTCCATATGTTGCCAGGTTACCGATCAGGCCGATGTTTGGTCCCTCAGGGGTTTCAATCGGACAGATACGGCCATAGTGCGAATGGTGAACGTCACGGACATCGAATCCGGCGCGCTCACGGGAAAGACCGCCAGGACCCAGGGCTGACAGACGACGCTTGTGACCAATCTCGGCCAGGGCATTCGTCTGGTCCATAAACTGTGACAACTGGCTACCGCCGAAGAATTCCTTCATCGCGGCAACA
>DASSXK010000570.1:0-4183 GCA_035703945.1 Ktedonobacteraceae bacterium
AATCTGCTGGTCGGGCGCGAGCTACAGCCAATCTTCGGTCAGCCTTCACAGCAGATCCTGACAGTGCCGCTGATCGTGGGTCTGGATGGCGTAAAGAAGATGGGCAAGTCGCTGCAAAACTTTATCGCGATCAATGCCCCCGCCAACGATATGTTTGGAAAACTGATGTCTCTGCCCGATCATGCGATGATGTCCTACTTTGAGACCCTGACCGATGTTCCGTTGGAAGAGTTGGCCGAGATGCGTGTGAAGATGGAGGATGGTTCGCTGAATCCCGTCGTTGTCAAGCGCCGGATGGCACGTGAGATCGTGGCGGCCTTCCACAATGCCGACCTGGCGGCTGGCTCGGAGCAGGCCTTTACTCGTCAGTTCTCCGAGCGACAGTTGCCTGTCGATATGCCAGAGCATCAACTCGGCGAACCTGTCAGTCTCGTGCAATTGATGGTTGACCTGAAGCTTGTTCCCAGTCGCAATGAGGCCCGCCGACGCATTCAGCAGGGAGGGGTTACATTCTACCCCGAAGGCGATATTAACCACGCCGAACGTATCACGGATGTGGAATATATGCTGCCGGTGCTGGATGGAGCGGTGCTCAAAGTCGGGAAGCTTTCGTATCTCAAGTTGCGTAAAGCCTGATAGTTTTCGATTCTTTTACGATCCCACCTCTTTAAAGAAGATGAGAGAGCAGACACTGAATCCTCTAAAAAGGGAATTCCTGGTCTGCTCTCTTTTTTTGTTCAGATAACATTTGTGACGCTTACACATTCGGCGAAGGCTCTAGCTCTTCTTTTTATCTAGCGAGCTTTTCTAAGAGGCGTAACGTATCCTGGACGATCTGCTCTAGTGGCTGCAACGGTACGTATTCTTCGAATGAATGTTCATTGACGACGCCGGTTGAGAGCGTAAATGCTTGCACCTGTGGTCGGAAACCGCTGGTATCGCTTCCGATAAACGTACTGCGCGTTTGTAGCTGTGTGCCTCGCTCTTCCAGTACCTGAGCATAGGTCTTGAGAAGTGGCTCATCCAATTCAAGCTTGTAGCCCTTTGAGTGCGAAGTAAAGCGTACTTCGGCCTTGCCGTTCAACTTTTCAGCGGCCTCGCTAAAAGCTTCTTTGATGGCTTGCATGTAGCCTTCGCGGATCTCCGCAGGCTCGAAGCTGCGTAGCTCGCCCTGGATTGTCAGGTGATCAGGGATGGCGTTACGGGCGCTGCCGCCCTCGATGGTTCCGATCAGGATGCGTGTCTGATCGTTTGCCAGGGAGCCATGAGGATATTGTGCCTGACGGAAGATTTCGACGACGTTGCTGGTCTGAGAAAGATCTTTGCCAGGATGACCGGTGCGTCCGGTGAGGGTGATATCGAAGGCTTCGTAGGCTGCTCCCTCTGAGACAACGACACCGGCTTCAAAGGCATTATCGAAGACGATGCCGGAGGAGATATTCCAGGGCGTAGGATCAAAACCATTGGCACCGCACAAACCGGCTTCTTCCTGGACCGTAAAAAGGGTCACAATTGGAGGATGTGGCAGCTTTTGCTCTGCAATGCATGTCAGGGTCTCCAGGATGATCGCGATCCCCGCTGCGTCGTCTGCCCCAAGATTGGTGGTGCCATCGCTATAAAGAATCCCATCGCGCACAACCGGGATGTGTCCCCGCCCGGGGGGAACACGATCCATATGAGCGTTGAGCAGTAAAGGTTGACCGGTTCCTGACAAGGTTGCCAGCAGGTTCCCTGACTTTTCAACCTGTTTGTCCATTCCCAGCGCAATAAGTTTCTGTTCAATGTAGACGCGGACAAGTTCTTCATGTCCGGAGGTACTTGAAATTCCGATCAATTCAATCAGTGTATCGGAGAGGCGATCAAAAGACATAGGTGTCTCCTTCGTAAGAGTCTTCTTATTATATCAAAAATTTGGGCCTGCTGTATTAGAACAATCTTGCCATTGGAGGCTATTTCGTTTGCCTCGCACCAGTCCTTCCGCTATAATTCATATATCACGCTCAATGGATTTATTACATCTGTTTACTTTTTGATTGACGTTTAGACTAAATGAGACAAATGGACAAGCCTTCTTGCAAAGACTTGCCCAAACAAGTAATGTTCTGTTTACCACAACAAGGAGCATTACTTGCATGTACTTTAACACATTGCATCAGATTCGTCAGCAGATTGCGGGCTGTTTTGAGCGAAGTCGAGACGCCTTGTTCAATGTGAGCGACGCGCTGTTGAGCGAGTCGCAGGCCCGGAGCTTGCCAGAATTGTCGCTGTCGCCCTTCTTTACGCGCAAATGGTCCAGTGTCTACGAAGCCCTGCAAGATGGACGCATTGATGTGGATCGCTTGCGGGCGGTCTTCGTCGAGACGTTGACATCTCAGACCTTCACGTCTGACCCCATCTGCCTGGGACTCGATAGCAGCAGTCTGCAACGGCTGGAAGCAGACACCAGCCCCGATCGAGGGATGATCTACGTTCCCAACATGCCTCATGCCAGCAAACCGGTCAGTGCTGGCTGGCAGTTTTCGACGGTGATGCTCTTGCCTGAGCAGCCCAGTAGTTGGGTCGGGATTTTGGATCAAAGCCGTATTCGCAGCGAGCAAACCGCCATCGAGGTGGGACTCACGCAGTTGCGTCAGGTGATGAGTGTCCTCACGCGTCCCGCGATGGTGCTGGCCGATCGCTGGTATGCAGGTGCCCGCTTTGCCCAGGTCTGTGAAGAACTGGGGTGCCAGGCACTCGTCCGGCTCAAGCGCAATCGCAAACTGTATCGACCAGCTCCTCTGCGTCGGCCTGGACAACGAGGAGCCCCGGCCAAGCATGGTCCGTTGTGGCAAGCAACACGCCCAGAAACGTTGGGTCAGGCTGATGCCACCTGGGAAGGCGTCGATGAGAAAGGGAGGCGTCTGGTCGTCTCCTGCTGGAAGCATCTGCATTTTCGGGAAGCGCCTCAGACGTCCGTCTGTGGCCTTCGTATTCAACGAGAGGCGGCCCAGGGAACCCGGCGCGATCCGCGTGAAAGCTGGTTTGTCTGGATCGGGAGTCAGGAGGTTCCCCTGGATCAGGCCTATGGGTGGTATCGCAGACGCTTCTCTCAGGAACATGGCTATCGCTTTCTCAAACAAGACTTGCTCTGGCCTCGTGCCCATCTGCGAACGCCAGAGCAGGTGGAACGCTGGAGTTGGATCGTGGCCTGTGCCTGTAATCAGTTGCTGGTCTGCCGACAAAGTGGGTTGGCGGTGCTGCGTCCCTGGGAAAGTCGGCAGCGTGATCCGACTCCCCGGCAACTGCGTCGGATCATGCCAGGTATTTTGCAGCAGGTGGGAACACCGGCTCAGGAACCCAAACCGCGTGGAAACCCACCGGGATGGCCCAAAGGTCGGACACGGACTCGTGCTCCTCGTTTTGAGGTGGTCCGCAAACCGAAAAAGCGGCCCAAAACGCCTCGAACATGAGGCTGAGGATAGCACGGTTTCCATTCGTCGTCGTCCTTTCCGATTCCTTTCGAGGAGTCGGCTACGTCGTGTTAGTCTAAACGTCAATTTTTGATCTATCTCTCTCAAACTTGTAATACCTCTAAAATTGCGTTATGTATAGGGGGTTTATAGATGCATGTCTCGTAATTCTGTTGAATTGATGGGTATCCCCAGTGAACTGTTTTACTGGATACCCGGCGAAATGGTGGTGGTAGTGCGGCTTCCCCGGCACCCTGTTGAGGAAACGTTGGATCTTCTGGCTGAGCAGGTGCGAGCCCAATTGAATACGACTCTCGCTCGCTATAATCTTACATTGGATCGTTACGGGGTTGGCGGACGATGGCTTGATAGACCAACGATGCCACCAATCAGGCGTCGGGTTTTTGTTTTTGGTTTGAAACGCCAACAACCGTTTGCCGCGCTTTTCTTTCACACGCGTTATATTACACCTGGGACTGGTTCTCTGCCTGATCCGATGCCAATGGCGCTTTCATATATTCAAAGTCACCTGGAACAACTGGCGCAGGGTGGTTTATGGATCATGTCCGCGCAACCGAACTGGTTGATGTCGGCCGCACCTGTACTATACGGGGATGGTGGACCACCGATCCCGCCGCGACCTGCTCCCGTTGTTGAGCTTGCTGATCCCAGTGAGGATGTGCGGACACGCTGGCATATCACTTCTCAGGATCTGGATGAAGAGCTGGCAGCTA
>DASSXK010000597.1:0-9204 GCA_035703945.1 Ktedonobacteraceae bacterium
TATACAGATAAAAGATCAGGCTTGACAGAAAGAGACCAAAGATCAACGTTCGGTAGCGCCCATACAGGTCCGAGAGTCGTCCGGCAACGGGAGCCAGCAGAATTACGGGTAAAGCAAAGGTCGTAAAGGACAGGCCTATCAGGAACAGGGAAGCGCCCCGATCCAGCATATAGAGGGTCCAGACGGCCATTGCCACGCCCTGAATCAAGGAAAGAACTATTTGCAAGCTATAAGTCACAACCAGGGGACGAGTGAATAATTTAGTAGGAGAAGCCAGTTCCAGAGCCCGTTCGGCCTCGGATGCATCTGTCTTGTGGGCATTGGGCAAAACGAACAAAGCAACAACCGTACTTAGAAATAAAGGTAGGCTAGCAACGACAAACGACCAGGCATAACCAACCTGGCTGGCAAGAAGGGTTCCCAGAGTCGGGCCGATCAAAATACCGACCATCTGGAAGGCGCTCAAGAGTCCCAAAGCCTCACCCTGACGCGCACGGGGGGCCAGACCATTCACCAGCGCTCGTGCTGGCGGCAAGACACTGGAGGCAGCGATACCTTCTAAGGCTCGCAGGCCAATCAGCAAAAAGGGATTCTGCGCCGGGATATAAGCCAGAATCAACAGCGCGTGCATCAATAAGCCAAACCAGAGGACGTTCTTATAACCCAGACGATCCGCTAAGCGACCAACAAAGGGCGTTGCCACAAAACCGGCCAGAAGAAACGACGAGGTCATTAAACCAATTTCAACACTACTGGCCCCAACTTCACGGCCATATAACGTCCGCAAAGGCACAATAAAGCCAAAGCCCAGGAAAGAAATACCCACAATCGTTGTGAGCAACAAAATAGCCGGCGTATAGACACCGCCGCGCCTAGAAACCTGCTTACCAGACCGAAACATACAAACACAGCTCCACTTTCCTCAAAGAAAGCATTCAGATTGACGGATCATATTTTGAGTATACTCAAAATATGCCTTACATACAAGCCCATAAATCGCAGCCAGTCTACACATAAAATGAGAAGTTCATCATCTTAGTTCTATGAACCATAAATAGGCATCTCTGGCTTATTTGACATCGTAATCAGGGGTCGGCTATACTAAATGAAGTGGTCAAATGACAAGGAAAGATGCAGAATGCCCAAAACTTAGCCAGGGAGGGCGTCCCCTCGACCTCGTCCAAAAGCGATCCACCTGAATGGTATGTTGAAAGGAACTTTTTACTTGCTCATCGATAGTCACGCACACGTTCATGACTCGCGTTTTAAGGCCGATCGAGAAGCTGTAATCCAGGCGGCCCTGGCAGGCGGCGTTACCCGAATGATTGATCCAGGGGTCGATCTTGCAACCAGTCAGGCAGCCCTGGCGCTGGCAAAAGCCTATCCAGGTACGATCTTTGCGGGGGTTGGAACCCATCCCCACGATGCGACCACCCACACAGCCGAAGTGGAGGCGCAGTATCGCCAGATGGCACATGAGCCAGAAGTCGTGGCTATTGGCGAATTTGGGCTTGATTATTACCGTATGTTAACGCCACGGGAGATCCAGCGCGAAGTCTTTTGCGCCCATCTTCAACTTGCTCGTGAATGTAATCTCCCTTGTATTATCCATGTACGTGATGCGCATGATGATGTAATAGAACTTTTACGTGCCCACGGTCAGGGGCTTCGGGGTGTCTTCCACTGCTTCTCCGGCAACGTTGAGCAGGCGGAGGAATGTCTGGAATTCGAAGGCTTTGTCCTCTCGTTTGCGGGTCCTTTGACCCGCACAGATAACGATCTGCCCGCAGTCGCCCGTATGGTCCCGCTCGACCGGGTGCTTGTAGAAACCGACAGTCCTTACCTGGTACCAAAACCCTTGCGTGCGCGGCGCAACGAACCACTCTTTGTAAAACACGTCGCCGAAAAATTAGCGGAGCTACGTGGCCTGAGCCTTGAGGAGATCGCCAGCATCACTGCCGCAAACACAGTTCGTTTGTTCCGTCTTGGAGAGAATTTCGATGAAACTGTTTAATACCCTCACCCAGTCTTTAGAAGACTTTGTCCCGATAGAAAACACGGTGCGTCTCTATGTCTGTGGAGTCACACCGTACGATACGACACACCTTGGTCACGCCTTTACCTATGTGACCTTTGATAATTTGCAGCGCTATCTGGAATTTCTTGGATACGGCGTCAAATATGTCCAGAATGTCACAGACATTGACGATGATATTTTACGCAAAGCCCGCGAACTAAACATGCGTTGGGACGAACTGGGAAATCGCGAGACGGAACGCTTCCTCAATGATATGGATGCCCTGAACGTACGCCGTCCGGCAGTCTATGCCCGCGCGACCGAAGAAACACCGATGATGATCCAGATCATTGAAAAATTGATTCAGGACGATCTGGCCTACGTCGTCGATGGCAATGTCTACTTTAGCATCAAGCAGGACCCCGACTTTGGGATCATGGCCCACTCGGTCGGTCTCAACAACTATCAGGCCATGCTGGCAATCGCGAATGATCGTGGCAATTTTCCTGAAGACAAACGCAAGCGCGATCCGCTGGACTTTGTGCTCTGGCAAGCCAAGCAGCCAGGCGAACCATCCTGGCCCAGCCCGTGGGGAGATGGCCGGCCAGGCTGGCATATCGAGTGCAGCTCAATGTCGATGAAGTATCTGGGCGAGCAGATCGACATTCATGGTGGCGGCGCAGATCTGGCTTTCCCCCATCATACTTGCGAGATCGCACAGTCTGAGCATTATAGCGGTAAAGCTCCCTTCTCACGTGTCTGGATGCACACCGGAATGGTTTACCAGGATGGCGAGAAGATGAGTAAATCGCTGGGAAATCTAACCCTGGTCAGCAATCTGCTGAAGGAGTACAGTCCCAATACGATTCGCATCATGCTGGCCGACCACCATTATCGCTATCCCTGGGAATGTTTCCCGGCCGACCTCGAAAGCGCCAATCACCAGGTTCAACTCTTTGAACAGGTAAAGGAGATTGTTGGCAGCCAATCTGGCGAAGATCAATTGTTGCGCGACCGCTTTATGTCAGCAATGAACAATGATCTCAACACTCCCGAAGCCCTGCTTCTGCTGCGCCAGGCCTCTGAAGACGCTCTGACAAACAAGAAAGTCGGAACGGGCGCGGAGATTCTCAATCTCGTCAAGATTTTAGGCGTCCGGCTCTAAACATTCGAGCAGATCAACAAAAGCGGCCACTCCTTTTTCGATCGGAGTGGCCGCCTTTTTGATTGATTGTTTTTACTCAGGCCTTGCGTTCCTCGGCGTGGCCGCCGGTCATCAAGATACCGAGTTCCTCTTCGGTAGTTTCGGGTGAAACAATATCTACAATCTTGCCCTCGTACATCACAGCGATGCGGTCCGAAAGCGAACGAATCTCCTCCAACTCGGCGGAGATCAGTAGAATGGCCTTGCCAGCATCACGCTGCTCAATCAGGCGGCGATGAATAAACTCAATCGCACCGATATCGACGCCACGGGTAGGTTGGGCCGCGACAAGCATCGCCGGATCGCTGGACAGTTCGCGTGCAATAATAATCTTCTGTTGATTACCGCCCGAAAGCGAACCAGCAGCGGACTCGGCTGAGGCCGTACGTACATCGAATTCTCCAACCAGCTTCTTCGCCCAGCCAGCAATCGCACGCAACGAAAGCACGAATCCACCCCGTGAGAATTGCGGCGACGTCTGCCGACCAAGGATCATATTATCCTCAATCGAATCACTGAGGACCAGCCCGCTACCACGTCGATCTTCGGGAATGTGAGCCACGCCCGCTTCGCGCACCGCCTTCGCACCCAAAGCCGTAATATCGCTCACCTTATCGGGCTGCCCAGCGACAAGGCATGTCAAAGTGATCTGGCCGCTCGTAACCTTGCGCATTCCAACCACAGTCTCGATCAGCTCTGACTGACCATTGCCCTCCACACCAGCGATACCCAGAATCTCACCGGCCCGCACATCGAAGCTGATACCATGCAAGGCCTCCAGGTTTCGATCCGAATTGGCATGAACATCTTGCAGATGCAAGACCACTGGACCCGGTTTTGCCGGTTCCTTGCTCACGCGCAGAAGGACTTCGCGTCCAACCATTGAACGCGCAATTTCGGCCTGGTTGGTATTTTTCGTCACCAGTTCGCCGACATTTCGACCTCGACGCAAAACCGTGATCGCATCCGAAAGTTCCAGCACCTCGCGTAGTTTATGGGTAATAAAGATAATTGTTTTGCCCTGTTTCACCAGACCGCGCAGCACGCCAAAAAGCTCGAAGGTTTCCTGGGGAGTCAGCACACCGGTTGGTTCATCCAGAATCAGGATATCCGCGCCACGATAGAGTACCTTGAGGATTTCGACCCGCTGCTGAAGTCCGACCGAAAGCTTCTCAATCCTCTCATCGGGATCGATCGGCAGGCCGTATTGCTTACTCAAAGCCAGTACATCCTCGCGGGCCTGTTTCAGGTTATAGGTGCTACTCACGCCACCCGGTTCGCGCCCCAGCACGATATTCTCGGCCACGGTTAGAGGGGGAATCAACATAAAATGCTGATGGACCATACCAATCCCTCTACGAATGGCGTCACGGGGTCCATGGATCGAGGTCAGTTCTCCATTGATCAGGATATCCCCGCTATCGGGCTTAATCACTCCATACAGAATATTCATCAAGGTAGATTTACCCGCACCGTTTTCGCCAACAAGCGCATGGATATGGCCTTTTTGCACCAGCAGATTCACATTATCGCTGGCAACCACGCCCGGCCAGGCTTTATTGATGCCGCGCATCTCAATCGCCGGGAGGGCATTGCTCTCCTCAACGGGAGCAGTCATTGTCGTCTCCTGCATCACACTTTCTCCTATCTACTACTCCGTGCCCGGCTCGTAAGGAATACCATCCGCAGCCGGTGCCACCGTTCGACCAACCAGGCCAATCAGTGCTACCAGGGTTAACAGATACGGCAAAGTACTGAGTAGATTCGGGGAAAAACCGGTATCCTGCAAACGTGTACTCAAAGCCTCACCGAGTCCAAAGACCAGACAGGCCAGACCGGTTCCAACAGGTGTATATTTGCCAAATATCATCGCGGCCAGAGCAATAAAACCAGTACCGCCAGTCATATTTGAGTTAAAGATACCCGCAATTCCCATCGACAAAAACCCGCCGCCCAGTCCAGCCAGCATACCACTACTGATGACACAGGCATAGCGAATCAAACGGACATTAATTCCGGCGGTATCGGCGGCCTGGGGATGCTCACCAACGGCGCGAATACGCAGGCCAATATTGGTGCGGAAGAGTAGAAACTGGATTGCCAGCAGGATAATCACCGCGACATACACGATGATATTTTGCTGAAACAGGATCGGCCCCAAAAAGGGGATATTTGCCAGGGGACCCAGGTTCAGAGTAGGCAGGCGCAAATTATCTGTCAGGCTATGTACGCCCTGTCCCTGCGTCTGAATGAACAAGAGATAATTCGTCAAGCCGAGGGCCGCAATATTGATCGCGATACCGCTCACAACCTGATCGGCCTTAAAGTTGATCGAGACGATGGCGTGGACCAGGGCCATCAAGCCGCCCGCCACAATCGCGCCAATGACACCCAACAGAACATTATGCGTAGCGAGATCAACCATCACGCCAGCATAAGCGCCCGTCAGCATCATGCCTTCCATCGCAATATTTACCACACCACTGCGCTCAGATATCACACCACCCAGGGCAGGCAACAGGAGCAATGCTCCAAATTGTAAGGTGGATTGCCAGAGATCACTGGACCCCAGCACCCGAAACAGAACTTGCAAAAACATACTTTCTCTCCTCGGGGAAGATTGTCGCGGTTCACACAAGACCGAACCGACAAGAATCAACACACAACCAACCAGTCATTACTCCCCCGGTAAAGGGGTAGGTCGTCCCGAATCGAGCGGCGTTATTTGCTCGGACTCATCGGACGCATCGTTTCCATTCAACGTGCCTTCCGGAGTCTGTTCAGGCACTATAATTGGATCTTCGCTCAAGGTCTTTTTTACCAGTGGTTCCTTCGTACTCACAGAGGTACTGTCCCCTATTAACGGAGCAACCAGAGCAGGCTTTATAGTTCTGCGCGTCCATCGAGCAGTCGAACGACGGATGGCAGGCAAGAACTCCGAAGCAATACTAAAGAGGACCAGAGCCTGGATAATAAAGACCAGGTCGCCAGGAATACCCGCGTTGACCTGCATATAGGTACCACCTTGACGCAAGCCGCCAAAAAGGAGGGCCCCCAGCAGCACGCCGATCGCCGATGTGCGTCCTAGCAACGCCACGCCAATTGCATCAAACCCGGTCGAATCGATACTGAAAGTTGTTCCAATCAACTGATAAGGGAATTGTCCCATCAAGCGGACAGATCCAGCCAATCCGGCAAAGGCTCCCGCGAGTGCCATCGCAACAACAATGTTACGCTTCACCGAGATACCGGCGTATTTCGCGGCTTGAGGATTCTGCCCAATGACGCGAACCTCATAGCCAAACGTTGTGCGACGTGTCAGGAACCAGTAGATAACCAGGGCCAGCAAAGCAATAAATATGCCCATATCGACAGGATATTGTTCGGGGGAGCCGATCATCGGTAGAAATGTGCCAAGCGTCTGATTATAAAATTTCGAGACAAGAGGCAAGGTCCCCTGAGGTGGCAGGGAGGGGGTCTGGTTCGCCTGATTCGGAGCCTTGAAAGGGCCATCAATCAAATAATCTGTCACATAAAAGGCGATCCAGTTGAGCATAATCGTTGTAACGACTTCATGAGCACCACGCCAGGCCTTCAGCAAACCAACAATGCCGCCCCAGACGGCACCTGCCAGCATACTGCCCAACAACATGGTCGGAACCAGCAGTCCACTGGGCCAGGTCGAGAGCTTAAAGCCGATAATGCCAGCAGTCATTGCTCCCACAGCCAACTGACCGGCAGCACCGATATTAAAGAGCCCGACGCGAAAGGCAATCGCGACAGAAATACCAGCCAGCAACAATGGGGTCACACGGACCAGTGTATAAGTGATATTTCCCGGATCGCCAAAGGACCCGATCCAGAGTGAACTATATGCCGCGCTTACATTCGCAAAACGATCCACGATTGAACCCGGCGAGGTGATTAAAATCACGATAGTACCAGCAATCATCGCCAGGATGATTGCGAAAAGTGGACGAGCAAGCGAATTACTAAGTTTCCTCATCCATACGACGAGCTTTGATGACGGAGAGCGTACTTCCGACATACCACGCGGCTCTGTTTGTACAGACATTCTTCTATCTCCCTATGTATACAAAAGGCGATTGCTTATGCCAGGCTGATGCAGAAAATTATTGTTATCATAACACTGGCCTCTCTTATATACAAGATTGTACTCTATGCCAGCGATTGTAAGCGCAGCCTTTAAGAAATACTCCACTCAACAGAGGAACCCAGGAACTTTTACTGGCTGAAGGCAACTAGCGGATATAAAAATTCGCGCTCCTACTCTTCAAATTTCACAATCGCAGAGGAATAGGAACGCGGATTGTCAGGTTGGTGGAGCGAGCCCCACCAACCTTCTACGTCTCAGGTGCGTGCTACTTACTTGATGTCAGCAGGCACAACCAGAGAGCCGGACTTGATTTGAGCGGCATACTGATCCGCGATCGCCTTGGCGTCCGCAGGTACATCGCTCGAAACAGGAGCATACCCAACGCCATCAACAGCCAGGTTGAAGCGAGGTGGGTTGTTCGAGAATTTGCCAGCAGCGGTGTTTTTAATCGTCTGATAGACAGCCGTATCAACACGCTTCAAGGCGCTGGTAAGTACACTGGCATGAATGGCATGCTGGTCCGCGTCAACACCAATACCGAAAACACCCTTCTGATCAGCGGCGTCGAGTGCACCCACACCACAACCACCGGCGACCTGGAAGATGATGTCAGCCTGATGCTGATTGATCTGGCTCAGGGCCACGTCTTTACACTTGGCAGGATTGGTGAAATCCTGAGAGTAGTTCACCAGCACCTTAACGGCGGGGTCAACTTTCTGAGCACAGAATTTATAGCCTGCGATATAGTGATTCACAGGAGGAATCGACAGACCACCAACGGCACCAATTGTGTTCTGACCAAGCAATTTGGAGATTTTGGCTTTACCATCCATCTCCATCTTTCCGGCAATTGCTCCCACCAGACAACCCGCTTCTTGCTCGCTGAAGAAGAGGGGCGCAACGTTCGGAAGGGTCTCACAGGAAGCATTATTGCCAGAAGGCAATGCGCAACCATCGATGATCGCGAACTTCTTAGCAGGGAACTGCTTGGCAACCTGATCAAGTGGGGTCTGCATCAAGAAACCAACGGCAATTACCAGGTCAGCGGACTGGGCGGCCTGGGTCAGGTTCGTAACATAGTCGTTCTGTGACTGCGTTTGAATAACCTTCTCAGAGAATCCCAGTTCTTTTTTTGCCTTAGTATACCCCTGATATGAGAGCTGGTTAAAACCACCATCGTTCAAACCACCAATGTCTGTCACGAGCGCAACCTTGAGACTCGTATTGGAACCACTCCCAGACCCGGTAGTGGTACCTGTGGTTGTGTTGCTGCCACCGCAAGCTGATAACAATAATGAGAATGCCATCAGGAGAGCCGCGATCTGAGCACTAATGCCCATCTTTCGCATATAATGATCCTTCCTTCCAACTATTGAGAAATACGATTCGCTAGAACAATTTATAGCAGATTGCCAGGGGTGTATATAACATGACAGAAAACCTTGTAAGGTCTTCAGAAATATTACATTCTAGCAACTTGCTTGCTCTGAACCAGCATAAGAACCCCTTGTAAGGTGGTTCTTTTCGGTAGAGAAAATTATCTTGTCTATTATATACTATTCCTACGTCAAAATAACCACAAAACTCCACAGAAATTCGGACCAAATTTAAGAGCTTTGCGAAAATTCCTCTTCTACTAATTTTTAGCAAGAAGGCATTGATGTGTTTTTCGGGGATCTTTGCCGCCGATGGGCGGTAAGAGTGAAGGGTTTGAGTAATGCTTTTGAAGATAGAAAAAGAGGCGGCTGGCCTGGAACGGTCAACCGCCTCTTTTCATTTTTTAGTATTACCGGAAGGAAGGGATTACGCGCGGATCTCTTCTAGCATCGACAGATTGACGAAGAGATCGCAGCTCTGGCGCAGGGT
>DASSXK010000755.1:0-5227 GCA_035703945.1 Ktedonobacteraceae bacterium
GGACGACCGTCCCTTCAAAAGCCACCTGTCTCGTGACCGATCACCTCGTCAACCATCATATGTATTCGATCTGCTTTGCGGGCGAGACCACAAACCTGACCCGAGATGAATTCCAGGCTATGCTCAATTCGTTTCAATTCAAGTAAACGCCCTAAATTTTCACATTTTTAGAACCCGGACGCCAGACTGCCATCACCAACATAGCAATTAATCGGCGCTCCGGGTTCTCTCATATTGAATTCCCATTGCTCACCTGTTGATTGCAACAATAGCAAGCCATTCACTTCGTTGACTGAACGCGCTTAAGAAGCCAGTACTATGGTTACGAGCACCGCTCCAATTGGGAGGCATCCAAAGCTGCTTGCTTGCTAAGCGTTCAGTAGGCGCGTGAGCGCCGTTGCGAAGTGTCTTGTAATGGTAAGACACCCCCATAAATGCGCCTTTCGGCTACTTCTTTGGCCATCTGGAACGTCTTATACTTATAACTAGAAAAGCAATCTATACAAGAAAGTATCAACGTTATGACAAGTTTACTGGTCAAGGTCTGGCGATTATTACGAATTGGGACGCTTCAGTGGTACCTGCTCTGGGTATCTCAAGATAAATTTATTGTTGGGGTATCGGGGATTGTTCTGGACGCGGAGAGTAAGATCCTGCTGCTTCGCCACCGTTTCTGGAAAGAGGGATCATGGGGGCTACCAGGAGGCTACGCCAAACATTCAGAAAGCCTGGCCGAGGCCCTGCAACGCGAAGTACATGAGGAAACAGGCTATAAGATTCGGGTCGAGCGACTGCTAGAACTGAAAAGTGGCTATCGTTTACGGTTGGAAGTGAGTTTTCTGGCCTATCTGCTTGAAAGCACCTTGCAAATTAATGATAAAGAGGTTATCGAGGCCCGTTTCTTTGGACCAGAGGAGCTGCCCGCTGGCCTGCTTAGAACACATCGTGCATTAATCGGAGCAACCCTTCCACTCAAAAAAACCGGTATCAGCTAGCTAAATAATCTATTCACTGAAAACACGTGCAATAGCAACAAAATGCTTACCAGAAACGCTCCATTGCGAGGTTTCCAGTATTGACTGCTTTTCAGACTTTTAACCAGTACGAGAGGGCCGCGCATTGTCTGCGACTAATTAGCCAGGAGAGCAAGTTCCGCAAGTGCCGCAGCCAGATCTTTTGATGAGACATTAGCGCCGGTCGTACATTGCCTGGAAATGGCATCTTCTGGTACAGTGACCTGACAGGCAGTCTGATAATGAGTGACGGCCTTTTCGAGATTGGTCAGACGATTGCCTTCCGCCAGATTATAGTAGGCATCACCAAGATTGCGCTGCGTCAGCAACCATTTATCATTGGCTATGATTGTTGGACTCAGTGAATCCAGGATCGCTTTATAGCACTTGATCGCGGCTTCCAGGTTTGCCTGCTTCTCTCCAACTTGCCGGGCGCAATAAATCATGCCAAGATTGCTCTGAAGCTCAGCCCAGGTCAGCGGGAAAAGGTCGCAATTATAAACGTGGAGAGCGGTCTGGTAGCAGTAGAGTGCGGCCTCCAGATTTTCCTGCTGATCGCCCTTGATCGAAAGCCAGTAACGATCACCCTGGGTCTTTTGCTTTCTGGCCCATGTGATGGGATGATCGGCCGTCAACTGCACCTGTGTATTGTCCTGTAAGACGCGAATCGCCTCTTTCAGCTCTGTCAGAAGCTTCCCTTTGGGAAGAGAGTTATAGGCATGTTCGAGCTTCTTCTGGGTCTCCATCCATTGTTGCGGGAAAGCGTCACGTGTCCAGACATTCAGGGCGGCGCGATAACATTTGATCGCGGCCTCCTGGCTTTTGGCACCTGGGATCGCACGATAAAGGTCACCCAGATTCGCCTGCAACTTCACCCAGGAGCCTGGATCGGACCGTTGGGTAATCACCTGAAGCGCATCTTCATAGCAACGCGCGGCCTTACTGTGTAATACAGCTTGCTCGCCATCAGGCATTTCGAGAAAATTATTGCCCAGTTGCAATTGAGTCTGTGCCCAATCATTGGGAAAGGTCTCTTTTGAGAGGACCTGCAAGGCGGCTTTATAATATTCGATCGCTTGCTCAAGGTTCCACTGATGATCGCCTGAACGTAAACGAGAAAAGAGATTGCCAAGGTTATTCTGAATTCTGGCCCATTGCAGGGGATGGCTATCCTGGCCGAAGACTTCCAAGGCTGCCTCATAACAGTCGATGGCTTTTTCCTGATTCTCGCTGCGATTGCCATTGAGAAGCTTGGCATAGACATTGCCAAGATTGTTCTGAATCCTGGCCCATTCCAACGGCTGCGCCTCGCGAGTACAGACCAACAGACTGTTTTTATACGAGCTAATCGCCTGCTCAAGGTGGAATTGGCGCTCAGTGCCATAGCTGGCAAGGCGGCTATGAATAATCCCGAGATTATTCTGAAGCTTGGCCCATTCTACGGGATGAGCTTCCTGCGTATGAATCTCGAAGACAGCCTGAAGACAGTTCAATGCTTTCTTGAGGTTGTCCTGAGGTTTATTGCTGGGGAGCTGTGCATAGACGATGCCAAGGCTATTCTGAAGATCGGCCCACTCCTGTGGGAAAGACTGACGGCCATAGACCAGAAGCGCGTTTTCAAAACAAGATCGGGCGCCTTCCAAATTGGCACGTTCATTGCCGCTCGTTTGATCGAGATAGATATCTCCCAGCCTGCGCTGTAACATAGCCCAACGTTGAGGGGAAGTTTCTCGCGAGCAGGACTGCAATTGAGATCTTGTGCGGGTTAATTTGGGGGGGTTATTTAACATGGCATGGTATCTTTTTCATTTGCATCCCTATTCCGACAATCATAATATCTTCAAGATGCTAAGCCAATTATACCAGAAAGTACCATTAAATGCAAAGTTTTTATTTTGGAGGGGGACAAAAGGGCCAGGGATAATTCGTCCCCATGCCCCTATACTTCTTCAATTCAATCTATGTGAAAGAAGAAATTACATTCACTCGTACCATTCAATCCCCGTTATTGCATTCGTAATGGTTGTACCAGAAGTACCAGCCAAAACAGCAGTAGTTTCTTCCAGGGCACCAATGGCGGCCGTTTTGCCTGTTTTGCGAACGAAGGTACAGGCGGACTCAATTTTTGGTCCCATCGAGCCTCCAGCAAAGTCCAGTTGGGCCATGGCGGCCGGGGAAGCTCGACGAATAGCCCTGGCTGTGGGTTTACCCCAATCCAGGTAGACGGTCGGCACATCCGTAAGCATCAGGTAGGTATCGGCTTGCAGTTCTTCGGCCAGCAGGGCACCGGCCCTGTCCTTGTCTATTACGCCCTCGATACCAACCAGGCTACCATCAGGACACATAACGACCGGGATACCACCCCCACCAGAGCAAATTACAATGACCCCCTGCTGCACCAGCAGCTCGATCACACCGATTTCAAGAATGTGGCGGGGCAAAGGCGAGGGAACAACACGACGAAACTGCTCCCCATCCGGAGCAATCGACCAGTCCCGTTCGCTCGCCAGGTGTTCAGCCTCTTCACGGGTGTAGACGGGTCCAATCGGCTTGCTGGGGGACTTGAAGGCGGGATCATCCGAATCCACTTCGACCTGAGTTAGCAAGGTCGCAAGCTGACGATTACGCGGCAAAACATTTCCCAACTCCTGCTCAATCAGATAGCCGATCATGCCTTCGGACTCGGCCCCCAGGACATCAAGCGAGTAAGGCGCGACTGCCGTGTAGGCTGCGGATTGGAGGGCAAGCAGACCCACCTGGGGGCCGTTGCCGTGGGTAATAACGAGCGTATGTTCGAGAGCAATTTGAGCAAGAGCTTTGACAGCTCCACGCACATTAGCACGTTGCTCCTGCTCAGTCATGGGATAACCCCGACGCAGCAGGGCATTGCCACCGAGTGCTACCACGACTCTCATTGCACTATCCTTCCAGCGTCGCAACCAGGACGGCTTTAATCGTATGCAAACGATTCTCGGCCTGATCAAAGACTATCGAGGCCCTGGATTCAAATACCTCATCTGTCACTTCTAGAGCATCAAGACCATATTTCTCGTAAAGCTCTCGCCCCACCTGTGTCTCCCGATTATGAAAAGAAGGCAGGCAGTGCAGGAATTTCGCCTCGGGATTGTTCGTCGCTTCCATCAGCTTGCGATTGACCTGATAAGGCAACATCTGTTTGATCCGCTCGCCCCAGAGGTCCAGCGACTGCCCCATTGACACCCAAACATCGGTATAGACAAAGTCACAGCCGTTGACACCCGCCGCCGCATCGTCGATAACCGTAATACGTGCCCCTGTCTCACTGGCAATCTGCTGCACATTGTTCAGGCGTTCAGGATCGGGCCAGCAGGATTCGGGACCAGCCAGCCGAATATCCATGCCCATTTTGGTGGCTCCGATCAGCAAGGAATCGGCCATGTTATAGTTCACATCGCCAAGGAAGCAAAAGGAAATTTCATTGAGGGGTTTAGAGCTTGCTTCCTGCATAGTCAGGAAATCCGCCAGTACTTGCGTCGGATGAGCATCGTCCGTCAGGCCATTCCAAACGGGCACGCCGGAGTAGCGAGCCAGCACTTCTACCTCTGCATGGGCAAAGCCGCGATATTCAATCCCGTCATACATGCGACCTAGAACACGGGCCGTATCCTTCATCGTCTCCTTGTGTCCAATATGCGAGCCACTGGGGCCAATATAGGTCACATGCGCCCCTTGATCGTAGGACGCAACCTCAAAAGCGCAGCGGGTGCGTGTCGAATCCTTCTCAAAGATCAGGGCAATCTGTTTGCCGACGAGATGCTGCACCTCGGTCCCGGCACGTTTAGCGGCTTTCAGGTCAGCAGCCAGTTGCAACAGATACGCAATTTCCTGGGGAGTGAAATCATCCAACTTTAAAAAATGCCGACGTCTTAAATTGAGGGCCATATTCTGCTCCTTCGTAAGAAACAACGGTCCTGATGGCCTGATATTACAAGACACTTCGCAACGGCGCTCTCGCTGATTGAACGCTTTGTAAACAATCAGCGCTATAAGCTCCCCACGTGGAGCAGTATGAGTGGCTTTACTACAGATCTCTCAGGCGATTTCAGCCAACGAGTTGAAAGGCTCGCCAGAATTATCCCATCCGGCTGATCTGGCTTGCTCTTGAAAGACCCTTCACAACGGCGCTCGCGCGCCTCCTGAACGCTTTCCAAGCAGGCAGCATTGGAACACTTCAG
>DASSXK010000252.1:0-4030 GCA_035703945.1 Ktedonobacteraceae bacterium
AATTTAATAGAGGCGCAGGAGATCTGGTCTCCGGCCGAGGTTTGGGGCACTACCTCAACGTACCTTTACTTCCTAATTAATGAACACAGGTCTACATATCTAGCATTGCATAACCAGACATACAGACCCGCAACCCTCTAGATTAATGCCCCAGGGCTTCAATCACCGCCTTCGCGGTCGCAGCACCAGAGTATGGCTGCTGTCCCGTAATCAAACATCCATCACGAGTTGCAAAAGCATTGAACAGACCACCCTGGATATAGTTCGCGCCTCGCTCTTAAGCTTAGCGGGTCAACAACTTAAATGCCAATTGCCTGCCTCTTTTTTGTCCAAAAGCCAGCGCAAACCAGAGTCCAGCAATTGAATCCACCACTCCGACCTGCTCAATACCCCCCACATAGACAGGCATCAAGCCGATATCCGAAATCAAGCTCTCCACAATCGTCCGCGCTTCGCCATCAGAGCCGCAGTAGAAAAGATCCGCTACCACTCCCTGGTAAATGGGGTCAGCAAAGTTCTCCCAACCCAGTGTGTTAAATGCCCGGAAAATCCTGGCCTCGGGAATGTGCTCCTTAAATGACTCGAAGCTATTCATTACCGACTGCCCCATCCGATTGGCTGCATCAATAATAATCAGCCGATCCAGTTGCGCCTTATGCTCAGTCAGAAGAGCGTCAATTGCCGCCCCAGGAACCGCCATCACAACCACCTCGGGCCCGGCCTTCAGAGCTTCCGCCACCGTTCCAATTTCAACTTGATTACCCAGCGCCTTGCGCAGGTCCTGAGATTTGGGTCCATTTGGATCATTCACGCCGAAAACAACCCTGTGACCAGAGTTGCTCCACTTCTTTCCCAGGGTCGCGCCTATGTTACCGGCCCCCAGGACCGCAATCGTCTTCTTATTAGCTTGCATACATTCCCTCCGTCTTTGAGACAAATACTCACGACAAATCTATCATATCACTTTAATAGAATGTTTGAATTCAAACATTTATTCCCAAATAACTTATGGTATTATACAGTTTAGAAATTATAGAAGTCCAGAGTTACGGAATTATTTATATAAGTGAAGCGAGTTGCATATGAAGAAGATCAGAAAAATATCCAATCCAGCCGCCCCGGTCGATCCTGCCATGTTACAGGGATCTGACACGACTATAAGAAGGGCCAAGCTGCCGATGATTGAGCCAGCCAAGCAACGGATTGCACCCCCAAACACTGATCATCTCTGGGATCACACTGACTGGGTGATTGACGGCTGGAAAACAGAACGACCCGATCTGAACGTCTCGCCAATTGCGATCATCAACCGTCTGGAGCGACTGACATGGTTTTTGCGAGAAGAGACGGCCGAGATCTACGCTCGTTTTGGACTGACTGGTCCCTCCTTTGCAGTTATCGCGACATTGAGACGCGCTGGCAGACCCTATCAACTCTCACAACGCGCTCTGATGGATGCCCTGCAACTGACAAGCGGCACAATCAGTGTCCGCATCGACCGCTTGATCAAAGAGGAGCTTGTCATTCGCTTACCCGATCCAAACGATCAACGTGGCGTACTGGTAGGTCTGACCGAAAAAGGTGTCCAACTCTTCGAGCAGGCCGCCCCCGTTCACTTGAGCAACGAAGAGCGCCTGCTTTCAGCACTGGACCCAGAACAACGCGAGAAACTTGCCTCGCTACTCAGAACACTGCTACTCAGCTTTGATCCCATTGCGCCCGAGGACCCCCAGCATCCTGCTCGCTGGATCGGTGCTTCCCTGGCCCCGGCCCATGTGGCCCGTCGCATTCGTCGCTCGGTTGGTCTATCGGACGCCCCCGGTCTACTGGTGCAAACCGTTGCCGTCCCTAGCCTGGCTTCCGAAGCTGGTCTGCTGGAAGGAGATCTGCTTATCTCGTCGGAAGGAACTGAGATACGTTCAATCGATTGCCTGCACAAAAAACTTCTCACCAGCCAGGGCCGCACTATCGCACTTGAGGTGCTACGCGGCACCGAATCCCACACACTGCATCTAAACGTGGAAGCCCTATCGAAAATGTAACAAGCACGTAACAATATCGAGGCGCGGCCAGGGGGACGAAGCTTCCCTGAGCACCCATTTTATTAATAGAGGTGCAGGAGACCTTGTCTCCGGCCGGGGTTTTGGACTGGCCCCAATGCACCCCTCACACCCGCCCCGACGACCCTGCCAGTATGCTATACTCATAGAAAGAAGGAGGGTCTGGTCATGGAATTCGCCTATTCAGACAAAGTAACCACACTCCGCACACAAATCAACGATTTTATGGAACGCTTTATTTTATCGAACCAGCAGACCTACAAAGATCAGATTGCCCGTTCGGGAGATCCTCACCACCACGCTGAAATCGTCGATGAACTGAAACAAAAGGCCAAAGAAGCTCGTCTCTGGAACCTCTTCCTACCCGAAGAAGAATATGGAGCCGGCCTAACCAACCTTGAATATGCTCCCCTTGCAGAAATCATGGGACGCGTCGGCTGGGCCTCAGAGGTCTTTAACTGCGCCGCCCCCGATACCGGGAATATGGAGATCTTAGCTCAGTTTGGCACTCCAGAGCAGAAGCGCCAATGGCTACAACCCCTTCTGGATGGTGAGATCCGCTCCGCATTCGCGATGACCGAGCCGGATGTGGCCAGTTCCGATGCCACCAACATCCAGCTATCAATTACCCGTGAGGGCAATGAATACGTCCTCAATGGGCGCAAATGGTGGATCTCAGGGGCCGGACGCGAACGCTGTAAAATCTTTATTGTAATGGGCAAGACCTCGCCCAATCATCCCGAGCGCCACAAGCAGCAGAGCATCATCCTGGTTCCTGCTGGCACTCCCGGCATGACGATTGTGCGCCCGCTGCCAGTCATGGGTTATATGGACAACGAAACCCACTGCGAGATGTCCTTCGAAAATGTCCGCGTCCCCGTGAGCAATCTGCTCAGCGAGGAAGGCAGCGGCTTTGCCATCGCTCAGGCTCGCCTCGGACCTGGCCGTATCCATCACTGCATGAGAGCCATCGGCTCCGCCCAGTACGCCCTGGAACTGATGTGCCAGCGGGCCACTACCCGCATCGCCTTTGGCAAACCACTCGCTGAACAGGGAATGGTCCAGGATTGGATCTCGACCTCGCAAATCGAGATCGAGCAAGCACGCCTGCTCACATTGAAGGCAGCCTGGATGATTGATACCCTCGGCAAAAAAGCCGCGATGAACGAGATCGCGATGATTAAAATCGCCGTTCCAAAGATGCTCACAGACGTCGTTGATCGTGCGATCCAACTCTATGGCGGGGCGGGCGTGAGCGATGATTTCCCATTGGCCTCAATGTGGGCACATGGACGCACCCTGCATATTGTGGATGGTCCCGATGAGGTTCACAAACGTTCGCTCGCCAAAGCGATTGTACGCGAACTTGGCAAATAAGCCACAGCCTGAGAAGCACGCATCGGAAGCAGTCGGCTCTCTATTTGAGCTGGCTGCTTTCAGATTCCAGGGGAATCTGAAATATCACTGTTTGTGCTTCTAAAAACTTTTTCAGAAGCCAACTTCTCTTTTAGAAGCAAACTTCATCAGCAAATTCCTGAGTCCCTTCGCGTTGTTAAAGTGCAAGGACGCTTGTAGTTTGCTAATTCATCAGCTTGATGCTCGTGCCGAACTTTTCCTGAAGTCACCAGATACAACAGCAACGTTGCTGATTCAGTAAAACTGTCTGCTCGAATTGTAGATTGGAGTACATCTTTGAGCGAAATAAAAAATGCTGCCAAACAGTCGGACACACCCATTTCTTACGCCATCCCACGTGTCCCCGTCACCCCGGGAGCCTTTTCACATATGGCATTCCCATCTGATGCCCGAATTTCTCCTGATGGCACACGAGTCGCCTTCGTGAAAATACAGCGAGAGGGCGATTCCCCAAAATCAAACAGCCATCTCTGGATAGTCAAGCTTGATAAAAGTGAGCCAGAACCTCTCACCCACGGATTGCAGGATGCAAATAGCCCACGCTGGTCGCCTGA
>DASSXK010000395.1:0-5948 GCA_035703945.1 Ktedonobacteraceae bacterium
CTGGCTTCTCAACTCCTGAACGAGTATCCCAGCAATCTTAAAGCCTTGCTGCTGCTGGCCCATACAACTTCAATCCGTAATATGGATCGGGCACAGGAGCTACTTCAACACGCTTATACACTCGATCCGGATATGGTTATAACTCAGGAGCTTTTCCGCGAGCTGGCAATCAATCAGCCAGCCGATCCGTTCCTACCCCTGCTTAATAAAGAGCCAGGCATCTTGAAGGATCAGGACGAGGCATCCGCTTCGATAACGCCTCCATCCTCTTCATATCTGGCACCGGAAGCTCCCAACGCCCATACGCCGATTCCGGATAGCTCACCCGCAGACAGTCTGGACCCCTGGAATCCAGGCAATCAGGACAGCCAGGTCTGGCAGCCCTATGCCTCTTCCTTCTCTGGCATCAGTGCGGAAAAACCCTCGGATGCAGAGCGAAATCAGGCAGATCTTTCAGGCAACGAGCCCGCCTGGTACCAGGACGCGATGAATTTCAATGCCCAGTCCTCTACTTCCGATTGGAACAATCAGGACTTTTCGAATGATGCAGAAAAGTCTCCTACGTTCCACTCGGCAGATACTGCCAGCACAAATCGTCGCACCAACGCGCCAGCCTGGCTGGATATGCTCAACGTCAACGATTACGCCCAACCAATGGATACGGCATTTGAGGCCCCAATGGAGGTCAAGCCAGCTTCAAAACCCACTCCTACTCCCATTCCTGAAGTTAAGCAAGCACCTTCTGCCCCCCTGCCCAAACCACAGCCGGTGCCTGAGCCAAAGCCGGTGCTTGAACCAAAACCTGAGCCAAAGCCGGTGCTTGAATCTAAGCCGGAGCCAAAGCCGGTGCTTGAACCACAGCCGGTGCTTAAATCAAAGCCTGAGCCAGAGCCTGAGCCACAAGCGGAAGATCCCAGTCCTTTCTTCTTCGGCGATAGTGACTCTGAGAATGACATGAGCTGGCCGACATGGCTGAAATCCCTGGGCGCGACTGAGATAGATCCCAATCAGGCATCCACAGCGATGCCTGCGATGACTCCTGAGGTTTTGGAACAATACCGGCAAGCAGAAGCGGCACGTACTCAGGACAAGGCACCTGAGATCTATCCGACGCCCCAGGCCCAAAATACGCCCAGAGAGCCGAAATCTGATGTGTCTGCCAATAATTCACCATCTCAGCCCCAGAACACCTCAAGAGGACTGAATCCTGAGTCGGCCTTCAACGGTCTGATCACACGGCCCTTGAGTGATGCGGGAATACGATCTGAGCAGCCCGAAGAATTTACAGCCAGCTTTGATCCACTTTCTCCGGAGGAGTTCTCACCTGCGCTTAAATCAGAAAATCTTCAGCACTACATACCAGAGACCAGCCCGGCCACTTCCCCCTGGCAACAGGAACTCGGCCAGCCAAGCAATGTTTCGCCGGAGCCGAGCTGGTTGGATCAGACGGCACCGCCAAATGAGAAGCCCAATGATGAGACCGAGCAAAATCTGCTGGCAACCCTGGAGAGCCTGGAACATAATCTTCTCTCCCAGGGCTTTGTGCCGATGACTGGCTCGCTTTCAAACATTGCACAACAGCTTCAGAACGAGCCCACCAGTCCTGAGCCCCCTTCTGCCTTTACAGAACTGGGAGCCATCAATACCCCGTACTCTTATGAGCCACAAAACTTCGAGCAACCAAATACAAGCTTCTCATTCCAGCACGATCCAATTCCAAATATCTCGGAAGAAGAAACGGTCTCAAAGACGATCGATCCTCTGGCTTTCAGGTCGCCGAACTATCAAGACTATCAGCCCAGCCAGCCTGCGCAATCGTCCTGGCAACAAGTGCAAACGCCTCAAGCGCCTGCTTACTCATCCTGGCAACAGGAGCAAACGCCTCAAGAGCCATCTCATTCGCCCTTTGCGGCCTTTAATCAGCAACAGCAGGGCTTCAATGCCCAACCTGACTGGCAGCAGCAGTTATCCAGCATCGCGCCAAACCAGCCAGCACCCTCGCAACCGGTATACGAGCAGTCAGCCGCTGAGCCGCAAAACGACCTTGAAAAAACGATCTCGGCATACTATACTGAGACGTCGCAGCTTAAGGCACTCAAGAAGCCTGAGGACACAAACATGCCGAACGCCAGCCCTGCGGCCGTTAACGACACAAATATAGCACCGGTTTATCGCAACGATGCCTTACTGGAGAACGAACTCGAAACCACAATGAGGCGTCCCGCGATTAAACTTCAGTCGATTCATCAGCGTGGACATGGGGATCGTTCCCAATCTCTCCTGAGCCGAGCACGCAGTGCAAATCAGTCGGCCAGCAATGCCTCTGATAGTAACAGAGATCGGCTGCTGAGAGGGTATCAGCTCCAACTCTCTGGTAACTACGACGAGGCGATGGGCGAGTATCGTATTATCATACGAAACGCTCCTGAGCTGGCGGGCGAGGTCATCAGCAACATGCGTGCACTCCTCAAGCTTGCCCCGAAATACGCGGCGGGCTATCGCGTGCTAGGCGATGCGTACATGCGTCAGGGAGAGTACTTACAGGCCATGGAAGCTTACAACAAAGCCTTGAGCATGACCAAAAAAGTCAAATAAACCATAACCATTCAATTCGTTGACTGAAGGCGCTAAAGAAGCCAGCAGAAACGTTGCCAGCACCGCTTCAAGGAGGGTGCATCCAACGCCATCAACTTACAAAGCATTCAGTAGGCGCGAGAGCGCCGTTGCGAATTGTCTTTTCATAGCAAACCTGTAAAGGAGCCAAGCGTGGAACGTATCCTACATCTACTAACTGAACTGAATGAAGTCACAGGTGCCATCCTGGTAGGGAAAGATGGCCTCATTGTCAGTGGCACGCTGCACAGTGACGATGAAGAGGTGTTGGGGGCGATGGCAGCGGCCGCTTTCGGCTCAGTCACAAATTTCACCGAACAGATTAAGAATGGCGACATGAAGCATACCATCATCGAAACACAGACCGGTACCATACAACTTGCGGAGGTTGGCGAACTGATTCTCGTCGTCGTCACCCAGCGACCAAGTAACCTGGGACGTGTACGCATCGAGATGAAGAAGGCCAGCCGCCAACTCTTAGAGATGGTTGCAGGTTAATTAATACCCCGCCGCGTTAAGCGGCGGTCCACTTTTTAGATGACACTTAAAGGAGCCTATACATACTTATGGAACGTACACTCATTATTGTGAAGCCCGAAGGGGTTCAACGTGGTCTGATTGGAAATGTCGTGGGACGCTTTGAGCAGCGCGGCCTCAAGTTCGTTGGCCTCAAGCTGATGCAGATCACACCTGAGCTGGCTGAGCGCCACTATGGCATTCACAAGGGCAAACCCTTCTACGAGGGACTTGTCAAGCACATTACCTCCGGTCCCGTCGTTGTTGGCGTACTGGAAGGACCTAAAGCTATTACTGTGGTCCGCACCACCATGGGTGCCACAAATGCAGCCGAGGCCATCCCAGGCACCATTCGCGGGGATTACGCAATCGAGATCGGATTCAATATCATCCACGGTTCCGACGCTCCTGAAACAGCCGTTTCAGAAGTGCAACTATTCTTCAAACCTGAGGAGCTGGTTAGCTACTCTCTCGCAGACGAGCGCTGGGTCTACGAGCAATAGACCGGCCTGAACTGCAAAAAAAAGAAGAGCCAGCGGTTTTTAACTGCTGGCTTATTGTTTGCTTCTTATCAGGAGGCACGACGGCGTTTCCGCGTTCCCTTTTCAGTCTCTTCAAAAGATTCGTCAGTAGTGATATCTTCTTCTGTCGTCTGAGACTGGGGCGCTGAAAGACGCCAGCAGGAGGTTTTGCTGCGAAAACAACGCTCTTGCTCTTCGCGCGTGACTGGCGGTGTCCCCTTCATACAAAAAACCTGGTACATTGGCTCACCTTTGTTGACATCGTTGCAAGGGAACCAACGCTCGCGATATGAAGGACAGGCATTTTTATGTCTGCGCCAATTAATATTTTCAGATGGGTCTGTGTTTAGTGTTGAACCAGACAAAGAATATTACTTCCTTCCTTCTGGATAGTCATCAAGATACATGGTATTGTTTGTAGTAGTATATCATATCGCTTCATTGCCCTAGAGGCTTATTTTGCCCATTTCTGACAAAGCCATACAGGCCGCACCAGAAGTCATCCCCTACCAATGAAACGAAAGATGAGCCAAACACGCGTATGCTACAGCTTTATTGCAAATAAGTAGCATTACTGACTGAATTTCCAGGCGTCTGTAAACGCCCTGAAAAGAGAATTACGTTCAATAAGATTTGGAGAATAGCTTGGTCAAGCAGTCTCAAGAGAAAGTCCCGTGGACAATTCAACAAACCTTTCTCGGCATTTTACTCACCGTTACCCCCTGGGTCGCACTAACACTTATAGCGGGGCTGACGTCCACCAGCACGCCAACACATCCCATGCCAGATGTTCAACGTTCAATTGTCACATTCATTTCCTCCGTCATTATCGAAGGGTCCTATGTGATTGCCCCATTCTATTTTGCTTATGTCGGGACACGTTCGCTGCGTCCTCACTGGCGAAGCGCCTTTGAAGCACTCGGCTTTCGTCGCTTCCCCATTGTGAAGGCCCTGATTCAGATCCTGTTATTCACTCTGATCATTTTGTTCGCCAATAATCTGTTCCAGCAGGTAGTCTCCTACTTTCACCTGAATCTGCAAACGAATGACCAGGTGATTTTGAAACTTGCTCGCGAGGCACCGATCACAACCTATATAACACTCTTCGTAGCGGTTTTTATTGCACCCATCTGCGAAGAAATCTTTTTCCGAGGATTTGTCTTCGCGGGCTTCCTCAAAGAGATGCCAGTCGTCTGGGCGATCCTGTTTAGCGCCCTCTTCTTCGGGGTCGCACACGCCGACTTTGGTTCCTTTACCGTACTGTTCATTATCGGCATTTTTCTGGCTTACATTCGCTATAGCACCAACTCGATCTGGCCCGGAATCTTCCTGCATATGATCAACAATGGCCTCTCAGCCCTGATCATTATCCTTTATATGCAGCACATAATTCACGTCTAAGTGAGCAGAGTGCTGTATGCGTCCGGAGTTTGATTGATCCGACACATACAGCATCTGGCTTACAGGTGAGTTGGTTCGTAATAATTCGTCACAACACAATCCATGCAATCAAAAAGATTTGTACAGCCACAGCGCAATCCCTCGATCAGCAACTCCTTGACGTCAACCGCCTGACGGATCAGGCCTTCCATCTCAACGATCTTCTGATTTGCCAGGGCTTGCCAGCGTTCAGACAGCGGGGTTTGATCTTCCTGGGTATGAAAAAGCAACTGGATCTCGTTGAGCGAAAATCCCAGCTTTTGCGTCACCTGGATAAACGCCAGCCGCTCAAGCACAGCCGCGTCGTATATTCTGCGTCCACTCACGCGCTGAGGCTGAGGCAAAACGTCAATGCTTTCGTAATAGCGTATCGTTGAAGTACGTATCCCTGCTCGCCGGGCAACTTCGCTGATCGTTAATGCTTCCATAAAAATCGGGTCCTTTTTTACTTGACTTCAAGTCAACTTGAACTTGTAGACTCTATTTTAGACCTTCAAACAGAAGTTCAGCAAGTCATTCTAACGACAGAAGCAAAAAGGAAGATTACAATGCAACTGGCTCAAACACCCAATTCACACAGCACAGTTTTTTCCGTTAATGATCAAGATTTTGAAGCAAAGGTTCTCAAATCAGCACTTCCGGTGATTGTTGACTTCTGGGCCGAATGGTGTCCACCCTGCCACGCCCTGACACCCGTTTATCAGCAATACAGCCAGGACTACAAGGGCAGAATGCATTTTGCCAAAATGAATGCGGAGGAAAATCAAACCATCCCGGCTTACTATGGCATCCAGGCGATGCCAACCCTGGTCATTTTTAAGGATGGCAAGGCCGTCGCTCGCTTTGTCGGGTTTCACC
>DASSXK010000399.1:0-10113 GCA_035703945.1 Ktedonobacteraceae bacterium
ACAAACTTGTTCAAGAAGTGGTCAGGCTCATCCTAGAGCGGATCTACGAACCTATCTTCCAAGACAGTTCCCATGGATTCCGATCAGGAAGGTCGCCACACACGGCCCTGGAATGCATCAGACACCAATGGACAGCAGTCAAATGGATTATCGACATGGATATCCAAGGCTACTTTGACACCATTGACCATGATCTCCTGATTCGGTTCTTGGAAAAGAAAATTGATGACCATCGCTTCATCAAACTTATCAAGGCAATGCTTGCAGCAGGTTACATGGAAGAGTGGACATTTCATGCGACCTACAGCGGAACACCTCAAGGCTCCATTGTCTCGCCAATCCTGGCAAATGTCTATGGGCGTCTGTTCGGGCGCAGGGCTTTTTCAAAGTCCCGTATTACCGCTGTAATGGATGCAGAAGGAGTGCCAGGGCTTCCTGGGGTCTGGCACAAAACCGACGCATCTGAGAGGCGACATTGGTAACCTGGAGCCAATCCATGAGGGCTAACACCGCTCCATTGAGAGCAGCGACCGCCAGTGGAGCCCCCAAGGTCCGCAGTTGCGAGGCATCTTCCCTTAAAGTCACATCCCGGCGATAATGAGAACGATTTTCGATGTGCCAATGGGTTTGCAGGAGCTGCAGAAGTCGAGCCGGGCTCGCCTGAGCAGGAGTCAAACTCGTGATCCCATAGACGACCTGTTGCGTGCATTTCAAACGGTGGGTCACACGTCGACGCACCACAAAAGCTTGTCCAATGCCTGACCACTCCCGCTCAAACAACGGATTGAGCAGGGTGGTGGTCCGAATCCGCCGTTCTTCCAGTCGTCCATGCCCTTTGTTCCAGGTATGGTTCTCTTTCCACTCTCCGGCATCGGATTGCGGATCGGTGAAAAAGGTCTGCAGATCCTGGAACAACGTCGGCTGATTCTTTTTGGCCATCAAGAGATAGTGACCGGCAAAGCGGATCACATCCGCACAAGAGGCGCGTTGGGTATGCAAGGCATCCGCCGTGATGATGCGATCTTTGACCAGCGTAGGGGCCAGCCAGGATGCCAGGGTGCTGATCTCATTGCGCTTATGGGGCACCGCGCGATGGGCCAGCACCAGGCCGGTATGAGGGTCGTACCAGGAGAGCACATGGACAGCGGGTTGGGACTCGTCGGCATGACCCAGCGTTCCGCGCAGCGTTTTCCCATCAATGGCCACCTGCCTCAAACGTTTGGCCGCTTCCTCTCCCCCACACCTGCCTCCGGCTCGTGCTTTGAGCATCACCTGAGCAATCACAGAGGCCAATGCTTCGGCATCACAGCTCGCCAGGGTACGGGTGTAGGTGGCATTGCTCGGGAAACGCCTGGGCCAGTCCAACTGCTCCCGGAGCCACTTCTCACGCAACGCGACCCACTCTCTTACTCCCTGAATCGTCGTTTCTCCCGCGAGTTTTCCCAGCAGGAGCAACGTCAAGACCAGAGCAAGTGGATACCGTTTTCCCCGTGGTTTGCGTCCATCTATCACCTGTTCAAATGCGTCAGACAGGGAACCGGGGTCTGGTGAGAAGGAGAGAGGACTGTTTTGCTCGACGGAATCAAATATGGTAAGGTTCATTTGGAGCCTTTTCTCGCTTTCATAGGATGTTTTAGGTTTTCCTATTGTAGCAAGATTTGGCTCTTTTCTCTTCTTTTCGGGACTTTGAAAAAGCCCTGGCCATGCAGCGCAGTTCAGTTGTCTTGTGAAAGTGGATCTGCTATGCTATAAGCATGATGGGAATGACATCGCGAGATTCTAGCACGAATTATCCTCGCTGGCGGGTTCTGCTAATTGGCTTCTTGCTCGTAGTGGCAATTATCGTAACTGCAATTGCAGCAAATACAACGATTCAGGCTTTTCAAACCTTCCAGCATCAAAACGAGCTTACGAGCAAAGGAGATATCAGCACCATCCGCTCCTGGATGACGATCCCTTTTATCTCCAGGCATTATCATGTCCCTGAAAATTATCTGTATGAAAGCCTGCACCTGAATTTCCCAACCTACGATTTCTATGGCAAACATAGCCGGGATCATCTCACGCTGACAGCAATCTCGATTCTCACAAAAAGAAATATAAACGAGCTGATACATGATTTACAAAAGGACATCCGCACATACCACCGACTTCACCCAACTCCAACGCCCGGAGGAACACCGCCGGTCCGTGCGACGCCAACGTCCAGGCCCAAACCAACGCCTCATCAGATAATAGCTCTAACCATCCTTACAAGCAGCCATGTGAGGAGGAACGCTCGATGAGTTCGTTAATTCCACTATTTTTAAGCTGGCTCCAGCAGTTCGGCTATCCCGTCCTCTGGGTCATCATTTTTATTGCTGCGATGGGCATTCCCTTACCTGTCAGCCTGCTTCTATTAGGTGCAGGCGCTTTTGCGGCCCAGGGTGATTTCAATATTTATATCTTCGCAATCATTGCTGTCACTGCCTCAACCAGTGGCGATAGTGTCGGCTACCTGATCGGCTGGCGCTGGGGAAGTATATTGCTAACCCACCTGGAGCATCCGATCCATCGAAAAATAATCCCTCAGCAGCGCATTATGCAGGCGCGAGATTATTTTAATCGTTATGGCGGCTGGGCAGTTTTCCTCACACGCTTTCTTGTTTCCGGCCTGGGCGGTCTTACCAACCTGCTCGCAGGCTCCGATCGCTACCCCTATCGCAAATTTTTCGTCTACGATCTGCTGGGAGAAATTTTGGGTGCCAGCATCCCTCTGGCACTTGGGTATATTTTTAGCGCCAGTTGGGAACCAATTGGAGATGTCCTGGGAGCCTTCTCTGGTTTCCTGCTCGCATTTTTGATCAGCATCGTCCTCATCTATCAATTCATCAAGACCGCACGTCGAATTCGGACAAATCGGCTTAATAAGCTCTTAAAGAAGGATGAGCTACTAGAAAAATCATCTGCAAATGTAACAGGAAATAGCAAACGAGTTTCTGGTGATCTGCCACTTTGAGGGCGCATTGAACGTAATAAGAATATGTATCCATCTAGATTCATAGGACCATGTCAAAATTTGGTGACGCGGCACTAGAACGGAAGGAGACTTATACGTTATAATATGGGTGGTGAAGGAATATTTTCCGGGCTGGCAGTGTTTTCATCTGTAGTGTAAACAGATTAAGCTACGAATTCACGTCTTTGACTTCCTCCCACTCGGCACTCGGAAGTGGTATTGTATTGCGGATCGCTTTCCTTGAGTGAAGAACAGAAGACATTTTTACGGCTATCTTGCTGCTTAAGATACTACGTTTCATGGAGGGCGTAAGATGATCGAGTTACAACAGCGTGCCAAAACGGGGAAAACGCTTATATTGGATGATAAAGGCATGAACACTTTAGATCTTGAAAAGCAATTCGATCTTGATCAGTTGCTACCCAAAGATCTTGACTATACAAGTGAAACAGATGTGATCGAAGATGAGGGGGACGAGGCTCTTATCAAAGAAAATCAGGAGCTGGATGAAGACCTACATCGTCTTGAGCCGGCTCCTCTTGAGTTGGAAGAAATGTCCGATATGCATGAGAACCTGACTCAATTAGAGGGCTCGCCAGAGTTATCTGAAGCCGTCTCGATACTTGCTCTACCTGCGGTTGGTGCCAGTGATGGGTCTACGTTACGTCGTCCGCAGCCAATGCGCCGACGCCGTTCCGAAGACCAGGAGGAGAACTCGGCCAACGAGACCGACGCCGGTGAGTCTGATGCGGTCATGACCTATTTACGCGAAATAGGACGCGTGCCGATGATTACCCACGAACGCGAGGTTGAGCTGGCACAACGCATCGAACAAGGCGACCGCGATGCAATGAAACAGTTCATCCTGGCTAATTTACGCCTGGTTGTCAGTATCGCCAAACGTTATGTCGGGCGCGGATTGACACTGCTTGATTTAATTCAAGAAGGCAACATCGGCTTAATTCGGGCAGTACAACGCTATGACTGGCGCCGTGGACATCGTTTCTCGACTCATGCGACCTGGTGGATTCGCCAGGCGATCAGCCGGGCTGTTGCCGACAAAGGACGTACAATCCGCCTGCCTGTGTATGTAAATACCGCCCTCAATCGCATTCGTCGTGAACGTCAGCGTCTATTGCAGGAATTGGGTCGTGAACCAACGGAACAAGAACTTGCGGAGGCGACTGGCCTTGATCCCATTAGAATGTTAGAGCTCCAGGCCGCCCCTGGTGCCCCTGTCTCTCTCGAACTACCAGTTGGAGAAGATGAGGAGCAAGAACTTGGGGATGTCCTCGCAGATACGGAATCCGCATCACCTGAAGATATTGCAACCACCCAGACCTTGAAAGACGAGGTTCAGCGTGTGCTCGAATCGGTTTTGACCCCACGTGAGCGTCTGGTCCTTCAACTACGCTTTGGCCTGGGCAGCGGACAGGCTCATCCACTTGAGCAGGTCGGCCGCGAACTGGGTATCACACGCGAACGTGTACGTCAGATCGAAGCCGGAGCCCTGGCAAAATTGCGTCAGCCTCCTGTCCTGGAGCGTCTGCGTGGCTAGCCATTAGCTCCTCAGATTTTCCAACTACCCAACGAGAGATCATACAAAACATTTGCAAAGACAGAGTAATACAAAAAGGTGACACCTATCAAGGTGCCACCTTTTTATTACTCATTATACACGCACATTTCTAATTCTTCTTTTTACCCAGGTCGCGCTCAACCTGCGTTACCCCCCTGACACGCTTAATCTTCGAAAAGAGCCGCTCCATCTGATCCAGACTATCCACCTCTAGCTGGGCACTGACGGTGGCCTGCTCTTTAATCACGGTGGTAGCAACCGAAGCCATGTTCACTCCAGCTTCGGATACCACCGTTGCAATATCCCGAATCAAACCCGCACGATCCGTCGCGTGAATGACAATAGAGGCCTTGTAACGCTGCTGACTCATCGTTGTCCAACCAACAGTGATCAGGCGCTCCCGTTGCCTCTCTCGATAGCGGGCAATATTTCGACAATCGGCGCGATGAATGATCACCCCTTTACCCCGACTGATAAAGCCAACGATCTCATCCCCTGGTAGCGGGCAGCAACAATTGGCAAGCCGGGTCAATAAGCCACTGACACCAGCGACTTCCAGACGAGCAGATGAAGAGGCAGGCTTGGTGGTAGGAGCCATCGCAGGCAGCTCTTCAGTCTCTCTGAGCGCATCTTTACTCTCTTTCGTCTCACGAATGTCACGCAATTGGGGCCAACGCTCAGCCAGTTTCACCGAAACCGAATGGGGACGAATTTTATCAATCCCAATCGCTGAAAGCAGATCTTCGAAGGACTCCATCCGAAATTCATGGGCCAGCCACTCCTGGGTCTCTTCAGACGCAAGCGGGTCAAAACCACGACTGCCAGCCAGCTTTAAATCACGCTCCAGGCGCTCGCGTCCAATCTGGATATTAATATCGCGCTCATGGACCTTCAGATAGCGCCGAATCTTACTTCGCGCTGCTGATGTACGCGCAAAATTGAGCCAGTCACGCGTTGGATGCGCCGTTCGGTTGGTAATAATATCAACGATATCGCCACTTCTCAACTCGTAATCCAGCGGCACCATTCGTGTAACAAGGCGGTCACTATCGCCGTTACGGCTTTCGGAGGTGACGCGTGCCCCGGCACACTTATCTCCCACCGCAGAATGGATGCGATAGGCGAAATCGAGGGGAGTTGATCCAACAGGCAGATCGCGCACTTCACCTTTGGGCGTAAAAACAAAGATTTGTTCATCAACGATATCTTCGCGCATCGCCTCAACGATCTCGTTCTCACGGGTAGGAGAGGCAGAAGAGCGCAGTTCACGTTGCCAATCGGCAAGCTGGCGCAGCCAGGCCAGCAACTCCTTTGCCGAGGCGGAAGCGGTATCCCCAACATCTTTGTAATGCCAGTGCATCGCCACACCATATTCGGCCATCTCATGCATTTCAAAGGTCCGAATCTGAATCTCGACCAGTTGGTTATCCATACAGAAGACCGTTGTATGCAGTGCGCTATAGCCATTGGACTTAGGATTGGCGATAAAATCTTTGATGCGCCCCTCTTTTGGCCGCCAAAGGCTATGGACATGACCAAGCGCGACATAGCAGTCCGAATTCGTCGGTAACAGAATACGGAAAGCTATCAGATCGTGGATCTGGCTAAAATCAGCCGTCTCTTTGAGGTCTTGCAGGGTCTCTACATCGCCAGAAGTCCGGCGCAGTTTCTTGTAGAAGCTATAGATATGCTTGACACGTCCAGAAACTTCGGCCTTCAAACCCAGATTCGCCATCTCTTCGCGTAAAATTCCACACACCCGGTTTACATAGGAACGCCAGTGGATGCTCTCAGCCTCTACCTGCTCAAGCAACCAGGCATGAATATCCGGCTCAATGACAGCAAATGCCAGATCTTCCAGTTCGCTCTCGACGCGAGACATACCAAGCCGACCGGCCAGAGGCGCATAGATATCACGCGTCTCCTCGGCCAGTTGCATTTTTTCCTGGGGATCAAGTTGTTCGGCTGAAGCTGAACGTATCATACGCATAATATTCAGCCGATAGGCCAGTTTAAGAATCACCACACGGGGATCGTCAGCCATGCCCAGAAACATCTTACGGACAGTTTCAGCCTGCTGCTTACGCATGGCATCGCGAATACGACGCTTCTTCTGTTCGCGGTTGCCCTCAGCCTCAATCTGAGAAGCCAACGTCACCTGCTCCATGCTCTTTTTTTTGCGTTCCAGAATATTCAGGCGTGACATGCTATCTACAATTCGGCTAACGACAAATCCCAGCTCCATCTGGACGCGTTCAAGTTCCAGGAGACCACCATCAACAGCCTCAAAAACCAGACCAGCGGCAACGCCAATCGCATCGATATGCATTTCAGCCAGAATCGTCGCCACCACCAGAGCATGCTCAAAGGGAGGGAGTATCTGGGATGGGCGGCCAGGAGCGCCACGACTGGTCTCTTCCGCCATTTGTAGCGCCTGAGAAATGAAATCTACATCCGTGGGAGACATGTACTTCCGCACAAGGGCCAGGAGATGCAGAGCAGCTCTAGTGGTAGAGTCCTGCGGTAGAGAATCTTGTTCCACAAACATATGTATCATAGTCTTTATCGCTCAGGTGTACCCTTCTCACACTCAAAGCGCGAAAATGGTACACACGGTCTATCCAACACGGCGTCCTAGATCTCGGTTGACACTCACTACATTTCGGACCTGTAGCAAACGTTTAGCAACGCGTTCGATCTGATCGACCGATTCTATTTCTAATGTCGCATTAATTATAGCTTTCTGCACAGAAGGATTGGTAGTTGAGGCAACGGTTGTCATATTGATACCAGCATCCGACACGACGGCAGCTACATCCCTTAGCAGGCCCGCTCGGTCATGCGCAATTATAATAATCGGAGCCAGGTAACTTTGAGCCTCAATCTGGGGCCAGGAAATCTCCACAAATTGCTCACTGGCCTGCTCACGATAACGCCGCAATGTACGACAGTTTGTGCGATGCACCATCATGCCTTTGTTCGCATGCAAAAAGCCAACAACTGGATCATTTGGAATAGGGCAGCAACAATGTGCCAACTGGATTACTTTTGTGAGCGACTCACCTTTAGCACCATTGTTCCCATACTTATTCTGAATGGTCTCTTCATCTTCGGATGACACCTCATTTTCAAGAGGGCGAACATGTATCCCTCGATTTTCCATCAAGGGAACAAGATGTTCCAATACCTTCTCAAGCGTCAGGTCCTCCCGCCCCAGCGCGACGTAGATATCTTCTGGCGAGGCATATTTCTTAACAGTGGTAAAAGAAGCAAAATCATCGCTCTTCACTTCGGTAAGACCCGAAGTTCCCAATGTCTTCAATGCCTGATCCAGACGTTCCTGACCTAGCTGGAGATTGATTTCTCGCTCATAGGTTTTCAGATAACGTCGAATCTTGGCGCGGGCCGAGGTCGTTCGGGCAAATGAAAGCCAATCACTCGTTGGATGAACAGTTCGTTTGGTGACAATATCTACAATCTCGCCACTTTTCAGCTCATAATCCAGTGGCACCAAACGCGTGACAAGGCGTTCAGTATCCGCCATATTCGTGATAATCCGCGCACCTGCGCAGTGATCACCAATATCGGAATGGATGCGATACGCCATATCCAGAGGCGTCGAGCCACGTGGCAGGTCTTTTATTTCACCTTTTGGGGTAAAGACAAAGATCTGCTCTTCAAAAAGATCGCCTTTGACCGCCTCGACAAATTCATCTGCACTCTGAGGCAGTTCGCGTTGCCAATCCCGAAGCTGTTCAACCCAGGCTATCATCTCCCGGTACGAGAGCCCTGATTCACCTCGTTCTTTCAAATACCAATAGCTGGCAATCCCATAATCGGCCTTTCTCTGCATATCATGAGTGCGAATATGAATCTCCGCCAGCCGATTATCCAAACAGAACACGGTTGTATGCAGGGATTGGTAGCCATTCAATTTAGGAGTAGCAATAAAGTCCTTGATACGTCCGTCTTTGGGACGCCAGAGGGCATGAATCCTTCCCAATGCCAGGTAGCAATCATGTTCAGAATCAACAAGGATACGAAAGGACACCAGGTCATGAATCTGACCAACATCGCCACCACTCTGCAATAATTTACGATTAATGCTAGCCAAATGTTTCTGCCAGGCATACACCTCAGCATGAATACCTGCTCGATCCATTTCTTCCTGCAAGATCCGCGAGACCTCTTCCACATACGGCTGACGTTTACGGCGTTCCTCTTCAATCTCACGAGCCAGTTTGGCATAACGCTCGGGCTCCAGATAGCTTAACGCCAGATCCTCTAGCTCAGCCTGTACCAGCCCCATACCCAGACGACGGGCGAGCGGAGCATAGATCTCACTGGTCTCACGCGCCGTATTCTGTTGCTGCACGGGTTTCATTACACCAAGCGTCCGCATATTATGTAAACGGTCCGCCAGCTTTAATACTACCACACGGGGATCTTCAACCATCGCCAATAGCATTTTTCGCACGGTTTCTGAACGCATGCGATGCTTTAATTCTCGCTCACGGGCCAGTTGCTGTTCACCGGTTGGTTGCTCTGTTACGCTTTTTTCTGATGAAGCGGAAGCCTCATCAGAAGGGCGTTCAGAGCCACTTTCGGGAGTGACAGATTCGGGAAGAGTGGTGATTGCATCAAATTTCGTCACGCCATCCACAATTTTGGAGACGGCATCTCCAAAATGTTCACGCAAATCATTGAGCGAAGAATCGGTGTCTTCAACGACATCATGTAGCAGAGCAGCCACAATCCCATCCGCATCAATTCGCATATCAGCGAGAAGCAGGGCAACTTCGAGTGGATGTAATATATATGGTTCACCTGAACGGCGTAGCACGCCCTTGTGTGCCTGATTTGCTAATTCATAGGCCCGCTGAATTTTCTCCATCTCCATAGGAGAGAGATATGCACGAGTCTCATGTAAAAGATGTTGAAGAGTTACTTGAGCGGGTGCTAGGGATTCACCCGGATTAAGCGCCATCATGAGATACCCCTGATCCTCGCCATCATTCTACAAAACTGTTGAGAAGATGAACAAATTAAAGAAAAAGACATATAAAAAATCTATTATTCAACACAGTGTAGATAAAGCCTGTGATCAAATCAACGCGTAAGGCCCATACCCCGTAACATTTGTGAAAAGAAACACCTTAAACAGCTATGACGAGGAAACAATGATGAATTTCTTTATCCTACAATTGATAACAAAAATCTATGACATTTTCTTCTCTTATAACGATACCTCTTATACGTAAAGAGGATTACAATAGACGCAACTTAACCAATCTTCAATGTCCTCATTCTCCACTATTTCTCGGCTTAGCTCTTACAAGACCCTTCCCAACGGCGCTCTCGCGCCGACGAAGCGCTTTCTCATCAGGGATCTCTGGAAAGCTTCACGGTTGATCGTTTCTGGCAACCATGCTCCTGGCTTCCCAAGCGGCTTCAGTCAACGAAGTGAATAGCTATTTATTAAATAAATTATTACCTGGTTACTTTAATTATGTTGCTGCATATGAAATTTTGCCAA
>DASSXK010000436.1:0-2038 GCA_035703945.1 Ktedonobacteraceae bacterium
TGACTCAGACGGGTGGACGAGGCGTCGATGCCGTCATCGAGACCGTGGGCGAGGCAACCTGGAAGGAGAGCCTGCGAGCGGTCCGGCCGGGCGGTAAGGTTGTGGTTGCGGGCACCACTGGCGGAGCCAATCCTCCTGCCGATCTGGGGCGCGTCTTCTGGCGGCAACTATCAGTGGTGGGTTCGACAATGGGAACACTCAGCGAGTTCCAAAACCTGTTAAGTCTGGTACAAAACGCGAACATCCGCCCGCCCATTGACGAGGTCTTCAGCTTTAACGAGCTGCCCCAGGCCTTTACCAGAATGAACGAGGGCAATCTAAAGGGCAAGCTGGTTATCGCTGTTGATGAGTAGCTTGTTCGCTTGCTCTTGAAAGACCCTTCGCAACGGCGCTCTCGCGCCTCCGGGAGGGCGACTGACTATCCAGGAGCCAGTCGCCCTTCTGCCACCTCAAAGACCTCTTTTAAAGATCAGGGATCTGCCAATCTATTTCCGGTTTGCCAGCGGCACTGAGCGCCCGGTTAATCGCCGAAAATGGCTTGCTACCAAAAAAGCCATTGCGGGCAGACAACGGCGAAGGATGGGCCGATTGGACGATTGTATGACGGCTGGTGTCGATTAAACTGATCTTCTTCTGGGCATACGCTCCCCAGAGCACAAAGACAACCGGACTCTCTTTGGCACTGACCTTGCGTATAATCGAGTCTGTAAATTGCTCCCAGCCTCGATTCTTATGGGAATTTGGACTATGGGCCCGAACCGTCAGGACAGCATTGAGCATCAACACCCCTTGCCTGGCCCAGGGAACGAGGTAGCCATTATTGGGAATCCGACAGTCCAGGTCAGAACGCAACTCCTTGAAGATATTTACCAGCGAAGGGGGTGGCTTCACCCCTGGCTGAACCGAGAAGCAGAGTCCGTGGGCCTGCCCCTCATCATGATAAGGATCTTGCCCTAATAACAGTACATTGACCTGCTCATAGGGCGTCAATTCAAGCGAGGAAAAAACTTTTGGCTCGGGAGGATAAACGCTTGCAACGCTCCGCTCCTCATCCACAAAGGCTTCGAGTTTTTTAAAATAAGCCTGCTCCAGTTCGGGATCAAGCAAGGCATGCCAGCTTTCCGGTAGCTGTATCTGCATAAAGAAAACGCGCTCCTTTCACTCAAGAAGAAAAGTCTGAAGATAAGGTCCAGCTCAAACCTGGACTTACAAAGCAGCCAGTGCGGCTTGAAGCTGGGTCTGGTGGGATTCCAGATGGGTTGTTACAAATTCCTCGATAAACCAATCCAACGACTGCTCTCCAAATTTTGTATGCACGCCGGTCAGGTCCAGATCGTGGTCATTCAAAGAGATCAGGACATTCTCCAACTGGGCATAGCTGATCGGCAGCGCGGCCTGGATTTGTTCCAGCTTATCCAGCTTATGATTCTCAATTTCCTGCAAACGTCGAGGCTGTTGCTGGGTGCGACCAAAGTTCTTGCCAGGCTCGGCTAACAGTTTGGTGATTTCTTCCCCCCAATAGGGCATGAACTCCACGATATGAGCCAGATTCTGCATAACCGTCCATTCGCCTGTCTCAGGAACCTTGTAGAGCAGGGCTGGATCAAGGGCCGCCAGGGGGCCATTCACAAAGGCCAGAATAGCCTCGTAGGATGCTCGTGTCCGCGTATGTATGCGTGCGACACGTGGATTGCTGATTGATGAAGTCATAATATGTATCTCCAGTGTGATATGTTCAACAAAAAACAAACATGCAGCATCGAATAGATGTTCCACAAGGGAATTACAACGACTGCTAAACAGTAGCATGAAATAGCCAATTTCGCCAGTCTTTCTCAAAGAAAAACTACACGCGAGCAGATCCTTTTCAGCTTATCTGATAGTAATCGCATGTTCTAATTTTATGGAAGCCGCAAGACTCGTAGAGTCCGAGGGCGTTGGCATTCCTGGTCTCAACATCAAGTGCGATCTCAAGCCAGTTCTCATCAAGCAGCAGGTCAACGATTGCCAGGAGCATTTGCCGACCATAGCCTCGCCC
>DASSXK010000447.1:0-2215 GCA_035703945.1 Ktedonobacteraceae bacterium
AAGCCCAGGGAGCCTTCGACCAGACTATCCCTACGCAAGTAATGATCAGTACTTTTTTCAATTTGCTTTCGCCACATATCTACAAACGCCTGGTTATTGATGGTCAGCTCACCGCCGATGAGCTTGTGACATACCTGGAGCGCTTTTATTTCAAAGGGATTACGCAAACACCAGACCATTCACTTCGCTGACTGAACGCGCCTGAGAAGCAGCAGCATGGATGCTAACATCACTCCAACTTGGGGCTCCCAATGCTGCCTACTTGCTAAGCATCTTATAATAGTAGGACAATAAAACCATTGAATTAACATATACAAGCTGCCAGACTCAAAACGAGACCGTATCACCCATGAAGCTCAATTGAATCTTCAATTGCACGCGCTATTTTTGATAAACCCAAAGACATCTATCTAGCTTTAAAATGGTCAAACCGGCTTGCGTTCGACCATCAATGTTGTGATCAGCTTTTACAAATGCTTGCAGAAAGGTTTGATTGATGCAAGGAAATTCGCAAACAAGCTCAGTTAGAACAGGCCAGCGTAAAACTCAGACCCTCGAAGATGTCGCCCAGACCTTTATCTGGTTTGAGCATATGCGCGAAAAGCAACCGGTTTCCTTTGATGAACGGATGGGCTTCTGGAACGTATTTCGCTACAACGATGTGCAGGTGGTGATGAACGACCACGCCCGCTTCTCATCCAGGCAACAAGCGGGCACACCAACGCCCTTTACCGCTTCTTTCCTTGAAGAGACAATTGTTGCGATGGACCCACCGGACCACCGTAAGCTACGCAGCCTGGTGAATCTGGCTTTCACCCCTCGCGCTGTCGCACAACTCTCCGACAGAATCGCCCAGATCACACAGACTCTACTGGACAAGGTTAAACCAGCAGGCGTGATCGATATCGTGACCGATATGGCATTTCCTCTGCCAGCGATGGTCATCGCGGAGATGCTCGGTATCCCTGATGAAGATTGGGATGTCTTCCGCCGCTGGGCCTATGGAGATACCGAAAAAAACACACCTCAACCAACCAACAGGGCAGAGATGGAAAAGCGGATGCGTTTGATGGAGCAAGAGTTGCACGACTACTTCACCAACCTGCTAAAGAACCGACGTGACTCCAACCGTGGAGATATCATCAACACCCTGAGCAATGCAGAGATTGATGGGCAGCGCTTGAGCCAGGAAGAGATTGTCAACTTCTGCATCTTGCTGTTAGTTGCTGGCCAGGAAACAACCAAGAACTTGATTGCCAATGCGATGCTCTGCTTCACAGATAATCCTGAGATCATGGAGCGCCTGGTACGTGATCCGGCCTTGATGCCATCGGCGATTGAAGAAGTCCTGCGCTATCTCGCGCCTGTCTGGAATCTGGTGCGCCTGACCACCCAGGAAGTAGAACTCAGCGGTCAGATCATCCCGGCCAATCAGGCCATTCTACCCTGGATCGCCTCCGCCAATCACGATGGCAGGCAGTTTTCCAATCCCGATGTCTTCGACATTCAACGCGAGCCCAATCGGCACCTGGCCTTTGGACACGGCGTCCACTTCTGCATTGGAGCGCCGCTTGCTCGCCTCGAAGCAAAGATTGCCTTGCCGATGATCCTGGAACAGCTTCCCAGACTACAAAGAGTCGCAGGAATTCCGATTGACGTAACCATTGGAATCGTCTTTAAAATCGAAAACCTGCCACTGAGCTTCCAGCTCTAGCAAACGCAAGAAAGTAGCGTAGCCAACACGCTAACGGTGCAGGAGCCAGTAGATACATACTTCCTCCTGCACCGTTTCTTCAGAACTAGTAGTTAAAACAACCTTTGAGGTTTTCGGCCCTGGCCAGAGTATGTTGTTGGGAAGAGTTCCCCAATAACATACTCTGGCCTCTGGTCATTCTGCCCCAAAGCTTCCTGGTTCGAGGACCTCAGTGCCTAAACCAGGGAGGGGAGATCTCAAGCAAATGCATAGAACTCATCGATAGACCACCAGCTCCCTGAACTGGCAGTTAGCACCACCTTGATATAGCGATCCGACTGTTTCGCGAATGTGATAACGGTATAACCATTGCTCCCCTGACCGCTGGCAATGGCATTCCCCCAGGTGCTGCCATCATTCGACACAAACACCTGGTAGCCGCGTGGATAATCTCCTCCGCTGGCTCCACAATCCAGCGCAATGCTGCTAAAACTCTGCGTCTTCCCCATGTCGACCTGAAAT
>DASSXK010000452.1:0-10478 GCA_035703945.1 Ktedonobacteraceae bacterium
TATACTCTTCATACAGGCTCAGTCCACAGGAAATCGCTCAATTCATTGACCGAAAGCGCCGTTACGAATTGTCTTTCAAGAAATAACCGGTGCTTGCCAGACAACGAGCCGATGATGCAAATGTAAACTTGTGCGTCTGAAGTAGTGTCAGAAGACTACCCAGAAAGGGTATGGTACCCCCATTGCCTATGACAGACTCTTCTTCATCCATAATACAAAATATCTCTAGCCCTGGTTCGGCTGCGATCGAGCTACGAAGTGTTACAAAAATGTTCCGCACGCCGACCGGACCAGCCTATACCGCGCTCCGAGACCTGACGCTGAGCGTCGCCCCTGGCGAATTTTGCGCCGTGGTCGGTCCGACAGGCTGTGGTAAGTCCACGACCCTGAGTCTCATATCTGGCCTGGAACGACCCAGCGCCGGCGAGGTTGAGGTAATGGGCAAACCCGTACAGGGAATCGACCCAAGTATTGGCTATGTGTTCCAGGCAGACGCCGTTTTTCCATGGAAGAACGTTCTGAGCAATGTCGCGACAGGGCCGCGTTTCCGAGGCAAATCAAAAAAAGAAGCCAATGAGATGGCACGGGATTGGATTGCACGCGTCGGACTAACTGGCTTCGAAGATCGCTATCCTCACCAGCTTTCCGGCGGGATGCGCAAACGTGTCGCCCTGGCTCAAACCTTTATCAACGAGCCCAAGATTCTGCTAATGGACGAGCCATTCAGCGCCCTCGACGTTCAGACCCGTACATTGATGGAAGACGAACTACTCAATATGTGGTCTTCGCTCAAGGCTTCGGTGGTCTTTGTCACACACGATCTGGAAGAGGCCATTTCGCTGGCCGACCGCGTCTATGTTCTGACCGCTGGACCCGCAACCGTCAAAGGCATTTACGAGATTGATCTCCCGCGCCCACGCAATGTCGCGGAAATTCGTTTTGAGCCACGCTTCGTCCAACTATATCACGAGATCTGGGAAGACCTGCGTAATGAGGTGGTAATCAGCTATGAGCGTAATAAGCAACGAGCAAAATGAGCAGGGTAATCCCCCTGCTGATCTGGAACTCCAACTAAATCACTCGACGGAAATCCGCCGCCGACGCACACTTATCTTCGTCCTGCGCATAGTGATTCTGGTTGTGGTCATCGGTGGCTGGGAGCTCTGTTCTCGCGTCGGGATCATCGATCCCTTCTTCTGGGGACAACCCAGTGGCATCTACCAACAGATCGTTACCTGGATTACGGATGGAACCGCTCAGGGTCCACTCTGGCAACAGGTTCTCGTGACATTAGAGGAAACGGTGCTCGGTTTCGTCATCGGCGTGATCCTTGGAATCTTCTTTGGAGTACTATTGGGACGCAACCGCTTTCTGTCGGATGTTCTAAGCCCCTATATCAAGGCAGCCAACTCTATTCCTCGCGTTGTGCTTGGCTCTATTTTCGTGATCGGCCTCGGCCTGGGGATGCAATCCAAAGTCGCCCTGGCAGTCGTGCTGGTGTTCTTCATCGTCTTCTTTAACGCCTTTCAGGGTGTACGCGAGGTTGATCGCAATCTGCTGGCCAATGCCCGTATTCTAGGAGCCAGCCCGCGTAGACTCTCCACCGAAGTAATAATTCCTTCCGCGCTTACCTGGATCATCGCCAGCTTGCATACCAGTTTTAGCTTCGCACTGGTTGGTGCGGTTGTCGGCGAATTCCTGGGTTCAACCCAGGGCCTGGGCCTGCTTATCCAGACCGCCCAGGGCACCTTCAATGCGAATGGTGTCTTCGCAGCAATGACGATCCTGGCCGCGCTTGCTCTAATCTGTGAAGCACTCGTAACGGCCCTGGAAAATCGCCTGATCACCTGGCGCCCCAATACCGTCAACGATGTAACGCTTTAAACTTTCCTCGAAAGGAGGATACTGCTACGAAGCAGTTGGAAGCAAGGGTGCTTTTCACCATAGCGGATACATTTCTACTAGCCTGGAGCTAGCCTTTAAAGAGCCTGTCACCTTAGACCGGCACAGATCACAGAGGAGAAGGTACATGCACGCAATGCGTAAACAATTTGGCCTGGTTACTGGTATTATCCTTGTTCTCATCCTGAGCGCCTGCGGCGGGAGCGGCAATGGTAGCAGCACCACCAGCGGAGGAAAAACACATCTTTCGATCATGGTTGGTGGTCTCAGCAAACAGATCTATCTGCCAAACATGCTCACCAAGCAGCTTGGATATTTTGACGAGCAAGGTCTCGACGTCACCTTGATCGACGAGGCTTCGGGTCAGTCATCCGAAAACTCGGTGTTGGCTGGCCAGGTTGACGCCGGCTCTGGCTCGTATAACCACACGATCGAGCTCCAGGCCGCCGGCAAAAAAATGGAGAGCGTCCTTCAGATGGATATTGCTCCCGGCGAAGCCGAGATCGTTTCGACAAAAGCGGCCAGCCAGATTCATTCTTTTAAGGACCTTAAAGGCAAAAACCTGGGTGTGACAGAGCTGGGTTCAGGTACGCAAACCCTGACGATCGCGCTACTCCACACCGTTGGAATTACGCCCGATCAGGTGCATTTCATCCCTGTCGGTGCCGGTGACACCTTCATCGCCGCAATGCAGCAGGGCCGCATCGATGCTGGTATGACAACCGAGCCTACGATCTCACGTCTGCTCTCAACGAACGAGGGTAAAGTTCTGGCAGATCTGCGCACACCGGAGACGACCCAGGCTGCTCTCAATGGAGCCTATCCTTTCATCTGCCTCTTCATGAGCAACAGCTACGTTGACAGCCACAAAGATGTCGTTCAAAAAGTCGTCAATGCCTACGTCAAAACTCTGAAGTGGATGCACACTCACTCCGCAGAGGAGATTGCAGCAAAGATGCCAGCCGACTACTACGCTGGCAATAAGGACCTCTATATCACGGCTCTAAAAAGCCAGTTGGCAATTTTCAGCCCCGATGGATTAATGCCAGCGGGTGCGCCCCAGTCCGTTCTCAATATCGAAAATCAGACCAATAAAGATGTTCAGGGCAAAACAATTGATCTGAACTCAACCTACACCAACGACTTTGCCAGCAAAGCAACCAACTAACCGCATCTCCTGGCACTAAAAGAGGTCCGGATATCAACGTTGCAGATGATATCCGGGCCTCTTCTTTAATGGATGTAGTGAGAATCCAGGCCATACACCCCCTGTGCCAGGGAAAACTCGCCTCCATGATGGATCTCGTGTTCAAGCACATGCCAGATAATCCACCCTCGCGTACACGGTGGCAAATCTTCCTCTTCATTTTCTTTCATAAAGGCCGGAGTTGGAAAAAGATCTCCCAGATTAGCAGGTGTCCAGCGTGTAAGGGCAGTGGCTATCATCTGCCAGGTCTCCTCAAATCCGGTAACCAGTTCAGAGGTCTCAGGCAAAGGTTGCCCATCAAAGCTCCAGTGTGCAACATCGGAGCTCCCTTCACCCATCACATAATGAAACCACAATATTCGCGCACCAAGCATATGGCTAAGAAGCGACCCTATCGACCAATGATGTGCCGCAATAGGCAATGCCAGTTGTTCGGATGAAAGCTGTGCGACAGTTTTGACGAAGCTTTGCTGATAGATCTCCCAGCCCGGGTAAAATTCAATCAGTGAAGAAGGCTGTGCTGACATGACTGGTTCCTCCTGGCTTATTACAATCTGCTGCCGTCAGTAGAAGCATCTTGACTATAACATGGATGATAGTCAAGATACTTCTTTAATCTTGCCATTTTCTTCGACCTCAGCACGTTTTGCCCGGAAAAACACTCACATGCGTTTTCCACCAAAAGCGGGGCGGAGAGGAGAAGGCAGCAATCAGGACAAGCGTCTCAGCATGCCGAGCTTAGCTCTCGGTAGATGAGGGCTGGCGTTTACGCCCACGTTCCGTCTCAGGAGAGACAAAGCAATATCCCACGCCCGGCTCGGTCAGCAAATAGCGGGGATTCGCCGGGTCCGTTTCTAGTTTGTGCCGCAGACGATTGATATAAACGCGCAAATACTCGGCCTCTCCGCCATACGCCGGCCCCCAGATACTTTGTAGCAGCATCCGATGGGTAATCACTTTGCCTGCATTACTTGCAAGCTGATTCAACAAGGCAAATTCCGTAGGTGACAGCTTGACGGTTTCCCCTTTCAGCCGCACGATATGACCATCAACATCGATCTCCAGTTCACCAAATTGTTTGCGATTCCCGGCCGGTGAAACCGGCTCCCCCTGGCTACGCCGCAAGACCGCCCGCACGCGAGCCAACAGCTCTTCCACCCCGAAGGGTTTGGTCAGATAATCATCCGCGCCAAGATCAAGGGCCATCACTTTGTCATTTTCGGCATCAAGCGCGGTCAATAAAATTATTGGAATAGGAGAATGCTCGCGGACACGCTGGCAGACCTCCAGACCATCCATGCGCGGCATCATAACATCCAAAATCAGGAGATGAGGGTCTTCACGCTCCCACAAAGCCAGTGCTTCCAGTCCATTGCTGGCTTCCAGAACCTCGAAGCCACGCGCACGCAAATTGCGACTGACAAAGTCCCGTAGTGCCGCTTCATCTTCGGCCAGCACAATCCGTTTTAACTGCGTCGTCATAACTAAATGCTCCATTCCTCTACTGGGAGCTTCGCGGTGATCGCGCCCAGGGATACTATCTCAGGTTCGGGTTGCAACACTGGTAGCGAAAACGCGATCGTTGCGCCCCCGCCGGGATTGCTTTCGGCCCAGATCTTACTTCCATGAGCCTCGACAAACGCTTTACAGATTGTCAGACCCAGGCCCGTTCCACCCGAACGCTGCTGGCGACCATGGCGCGCCCGGTAGAATCGTTCAAAAACATGGGAAAGTTCATCGAGTGCAATGCCTGGTCCATTGTTTGAAATCGACACGACGACCTCTCCGGCACGCTCTTCAGCCCCAATCGTAATTTCACCATCGCCATAGACACAGGCATTCGAAATCAAATTGTGAAAGACAACTTCGATCCGGGCGCGATCGACATATACCAGCGATAGATCATCTGGCAGATGCACAAGTATGCGTACACCTGGATGGCTCAATTGCTCAGTCGCCTTCGCCGTTAGCTCCTTTACACTGACACTGACGCGATTCAGCAAGAGCAACCCGGCCTCCTGACGCGAAAGATCAAGCAGGTTGCTGACAAGCTGAGCCAGCCGGTCGGCTTCGGTACTGATCGTTTGCAGGAAGTGGCGTTGATCATCAAATGTCCAGCTCACATCTTCTTGAAGCAAGGTTGAGGCATGGCCTTTAATTGCAGCAAGCGGGGTACGCAACTCATGACCAACGGCTCCAAGCAAGGTCGTCTTAAATTCATCCAATTCGCGTTCCCGCGTCACGTCCCGCAGCAATAGGCCCCGTCCGATAGTTTGCCCGGCCTCGTCGTTGACATCAAACAACCTTAGATGAATCGCACGGCGTTGGTCTGATTGTCGGATTTCAAATACCAACTCGGTTGCTTCGGTGGAGTCAGCCATATCGAGCAACGGGTCGCAGCGTGCGGGATCGAGCGCTCGAATTCGCAAGGCGGCATAGAGCACATGGATAGAATGTTGTTCCAGCTCCTCAACGGGCAGGCCGGTCAGCAAGCTAGCTCCCTGGTTAGCAAAGAGCACCGTCCCATCGATACCCATCAATACAAGGCCGTCGCTCATGCTCCCCATAATCGCTTCAAGCCGCTGCTTCTCTTCAGAGGCTTGCTGATAGAGCCGTTCATTCTCGCGGGCGACCTCTTGCAGACGTTCATCGCTGCGTTCATAGAGGACAGCGTGTTCCCAGGCCAGCGTGGCATAGTTCGCAAACGTCAGCAGCAGATCAATTTCGTTCTGATCAAAGAGATGGGGCTCGGTTCGGTGAACGAGCAGCACCACACCGCCCGCATGGCGACTGATAATCGGAATCGCCAGCACGACCCGGAAACCTTCATCGTAGGACAACGAAGGAACGACCTGTTCCGCACTGAGCAGCTTCTGAACAGGCTTCCCAGAATTCAGGGCCTGAACCGCTGAAGAGCTTATATTTTCGGGAGGAAGGGCCAGACTATCATCGTAGTCTGCGCTATGTCCGTCGCTGACCAAAACATGCAAGACCTGCTGCTCATCCGGTAGCAATACGGCAGCGGCCTGAACATCCACAAGGCGTCGCACCTCGCGAATAATCTTACGAACGACCGCTTGCGGCTCAAACGATCTGACGACGGCATTTGAGGTTTCCAGCAAGGTGCGTAGCTCGCCAAGCTTCGCCAGTCCATCATGTTCCAGGCGTATCAGCGAGCGAGCAAGATCCCCGACTTCGTCATAGCGTCTGGAGAGCATGGTGGCATCAGCCGGAATAGACTGTTCGGAAGTGGGCAAGGACTGGTGCTGAATCGCCAGCGAATGGAGGGGTCGAATCACCCGTGTCAGTAGCGTTAACCAGAAAAATAACCCGCCAAGCGCGAAAAGCATTGCAGCCGAAAGCAGCCAGAGATGAAACTGGCCCACGAGAGCCAGGGCTTCGGCGGCTGGCCGTTGTACGACAACAGCCCAGCCTGCGCCCGGAACCGGCACAGCGCTGAAAAGCCAATCCTGCCCATCGGTACCAGGTGCTAACTGAGAGGTAGGCTGTCCCTGCAAGGCTTCCTGCCCACCTGGAAGCTCATCCAGAACTGTCTCCAGGATTCTGCTTGAATCGGGGGTCGCGATCAAAACGCCCTGGTTATCAATGACACTGATCATCAAATGCCGATGATCCTTCTGCTGAGCCTGCACAACCGTTTTAATTGGTTCGCTAAGCTCCAAAAGCGAAAGATTAGCAGCGACTATCCCAACCAGCCGGCCATCTGGAGAACGGACAGATTGGGCGATAATCATGCCAGCTCTGGTCGTCGATTCAACGGCCATTCCGGCCTCAAAAACCGCGCCATTGACAGCGCGAGCACGCTGCACAATATCATCCGGCGAAAATTCCGACCCTATCACGGCCCGACTGGCAGGAGGCCAGGACAGTTGTAGCGCCCCGACCGAGTCCAGCCAGTAGACGTTATCAACATCACTGCGGGCCGACTTAAAGTTCTCCAGCGTTTGCGATCTCGCGGCATCGCTAGTATCATGGGCCAGCACCACACCTAGATTCACTAACGAGTGCTCTACGTCACGTAATTGCAAACTACTCTGAACAGCAATTTCCTGCGCCAGAGCCTGATCGGAGGACCGGGCATCATTGCTTAGTTGCTCCTCAACGACAACATTTACAATTACGCCGCCAATCAAGACGGCAAGCACAAAAAGCAAATAAACGCTCAACAATTGTGATAGGAGCGATCGACGCATAAACCTCTGCATAGAGCAACTCCTCGCTGAGTTCCGTCAAATAATTCCACCTGCATGCACACCTGGCAGTTACATAAAATTTCAGAAAAAAAGATCAGGCATATCATTTGAACACGATGAAGATGGAAAGCATGGGATCAGTCCAGGCCAGAATCGAATCGTACATTCAGGCATCTCTATTTCCCGATTATATCACTCCTGATAAGCAAATTTAATTCGGCATCAAACTACTTAATCTGTTCCTGAGACACAATGTATCGAAGCACGCAAGTATACGAGCCTTACGTGCTTTTTTATCGCAGTCTAAGGAGGTTTAAAGAAGAGACGTATATTCAACTTCCATAAAAGGATAAAGGGGCAATGTTTGCAGGCTTTCACGGGCTTTGTCCTGGGATTCTGCCTGCATCACAATCCAGACAGGCGAGCCAGCGGCCGCAACATAAATTGCCTCGACTACTCCCTGTTGCCGCAATACATTAACTTGCTCCTGTTCTTGAGGAATATGAGCATTGATTTCAGCTCGATCTTCTGGTCGAAAGCGAAGTGTCGCCATAAATTTCATGACAGGTCGATCCTTTCAGCATGTTTAAACATTCTCGGAGTGGTGACTCACACGTATCACATCATAAAACTAAAACAGCCTCCTTTTCATTTCAAGAGAAAGAGAAGGCGGCCACTTCTACTGGAACCACGTAGACGTTATGCAAAGCCAACTGGCTTAAATCTCGACATCCGCGATAGAATCCTTAATCCAGGTGGGCAGGAATGGAAAGCGCCCAACCTGCTCCCGAGAGGTGACACCGGTCAACACAAGGATCGTGCGCAGGCCGCTCTCAGTGCCCGCCACAATGTCGGTATCCATACGATCGCCGATCATGACCGATTCCTCGGAATGGGCATTGAGCGTTCGCAGGGCAGTGCGCATCATCAGCGGATTTGGTTTGCCAACAAAGTAGGGTTTGACGCCCGTGGCCGCACGGATTAGCTCCGCAATCGCCCCTGTGCCAGGGACCAACCCACCTTCGCCAGGTCCGTTGACATCGGGATTGGTCGCGATAAAACGTGCGCCAGCATTCACAAAGCGAATCGCACGCGTGATCCGCTGAAAGCTATAGGTAGTGGTTTCTCCGAGGACAACATATTCAGGGTCCTGATCTGTCAGGATATAGCCAATATCGTGCAGGGCCGTGGTCAGGCCGGACTCACCCAGCGCAAAGGCGCGTCCACCGGGCCGCTGAGCATGCAAAAATTGTGCCGTCGCCAGCGCGGAGGTGAAAATATTATCGGGTGAAATATCCAGGCCCATGTAAGACAGGCGTACCTGCAAGTCACGTGGTGTATAGAGCGAGTTATTCGTAAAAATCAAAAATGGATGCCCCTCGTCTCGCAGACGATGGATAAATTCTGCCGCACCAGGAATCAGCGCCTGGCCTTTTAATATGACTCCATCCATATCAATGAGATAATTTTTGATGCCTTCCACTGGCCAATCTCCCATTCAATAGTTAAGACAAAAGCTTCTTTAACTGGCAGAAGCGTCCTGCGAAAAGTGTAACACAAATCATCCACCGATTGCGAACGATCAGCATCTGCTATCCCGCTTAAAAATTCCTGCTAGCGCTGCCAGTATTCATCCGCTACATCTCCAGCCAATAGGATTATTTAGAAAACGTTTCCCTTTTATTTCAATGGAAGCGTTTTAAGTCAAGTCCATACTGTATATAGCGAAACTCAAAATATCTACTTTCTAACCTTTTGCCGGAGTCCTGGGAAACACATTTAAGAAAGGCAGATAGCTATCATGTTAATTAATTTACATCGTTTGCGCCAGATCGTGTTTGCGCTCCTGATAACGGTGCTCTGCCAGTCATGGCTTATTTACAATCTCATGCCCGTTACCCATGCCAGTTCAACCCCACATATCCACTGGCATAGTCCGAGAAAAGTTGATGTTGACTGGTCCAGTTTTGGCTTTAACAGCCAGAATACACGCTACAACTTGTCGGAGAAGACACTCTCGACTCTCAATGTTAGAAACCTGAAAACACGCTGGAAATTCCATGCAGCCACAGGGCTTGAAACCTCACCTATTGCCAGCCAGGGGATTCTCTACATTAGCGCAGCCGACGCCAAAGGCACCTTTTACGCTATCAATACGGCAAGCGGAAAACTGCGCTGGTCCACGCACTTTGGCGGCCCTATTTACGCAACCCCTGCAATATTTAATAATGTTATTTATATTGGTGTTCATCCCACCAGAGATACGTTTGGCAGCCTCTTTGCCCTCGATGCCACCACTGGCGCTATCCTCTGGAAAACAGCCTCTTTGGGCTCTATAGATTATAGCTCGCCTGTCGTCTCAGGTGGGTTTGTGTACGTGAGCTTCGACGATGGCAATCTCTATGCGATTAATGCCAATAATGGTCGGATTCTCTGGACCTCGCCGACGCAAAGTCCCTACTCGACAGCCGCCGTGCTGAATGGCAAGGTCTATGTCGGAGCAATCGATGGCACCCTCTATGCTCTGAATGCTCAGACAGGCACAACCCTGTGGTCCATGCCGGGTATTCCAGGGAGCACCTCTAACAATTCGGCGGTCGTTTTGAATGACGTTGCCTATCTTAGCCTGTTTGACCTCTTCACATTCAATGGCTATTTTGAGGCTTTCTCAATTAAGACACATAAACTGCTATGGAGCGTTACGCTTACCTTCCGGGCCATGAACTCCATTGCGGTCGCTGGCAATACCGTCTATGCGGGTCTAGAAGATGGTACGCTCTATACAATGAATGCGACGACAGGCCATAAACTTTGGAGCTATCAAACGGGAGCATCCATCCAATCGGCCCCGGCAATCGCCAATGGCGTCGTCTATATAGGCTCTACCAATCACAATCTGTACGCATTTAATGCCACAACAGGGAAAAAGCTCTGGTCATACAAGACAAAAAATGCGATCTCGACCTCCTCACCAATTGTGGTCAATGGTAACGTCTATATCGGATCTGAAGATAGTTATCTCTACGCCTTCTCGTAGGATCTCCTCACCCGTAAACCATTCACTTCGCTGACTAAACGCGCTCCAGAAGCCAGCAGGAACAGTGCCAGAAACGATCCAAGCTGAAGCGTTCCAGAGATCCCTGATGAGAAAGCGC
>DASSXK010000463.1:0-3636 GCA_035703945.1 Ktedonobacteraceae bacterium
TTATTTTCTAAATATATTAGTCGTATCCTCCGGTGAAAATCTCGAAATGAAGAGGAGATCTTAGCAAATTGGTGAGTGAGATCGGTGATTAAGCTACCTTCGCCAATTGAGAAATAAGTTCAGGCTAGATCCATTCAGCCGCTGAGGTGCCCAAATGTGTAGCTGGCAAATTCCAGCGTATCGGACAACCATCAATTATCAAAGCCGGTTTGAGGCGTTGGGCTGCTCCCCAGGCCGTCTCTTCAATCGTCGGATCAAGGTCAGCCTGTTTCTCTGGCTCGATCCGGGCCGCCAGACCATTTTCGACTGGATAGCGCGTTAGCAGTGCCGCCGTGCGGGCCAGCGAAGCCCGTACTTCTAGACCCTGACCATTGATTACACGTCTGGTCAGACCTCGCACGGCCGCAGACGCAAGCAAATAGCCCGTGGCATGATCAAGGGCCTGGACCGGCAGAGGAAATGGATGCGGTTTGTTTGCCTGGACCATGCCAGCCTCTGCAATCCCGCTCGACATCTGGACCAGGCTGTCAAATCCTCGCCGCATCTGCCACGGTCCGCTCCAACCATAGGCGTTGAGTGAAATATCTACCAGGCCAGGTCGCAGCTTCCGTCTTTCTTCAGGACCGAGGCCAAGTTGGATTAAAGCATCCGTTCGGTATCCATGGACAAGTATATCAGCATCAGCCAGCAGCCTTTTCAGCGTAGCCAGACCGGCGGCACGCTTTAAATCGAGCCGGGCACAGCGCTTTCCTAAGATAACCTCTGGCACGACTCCAGGCTCCTCCCAGTCGATCGGATCGATGCGCAATATCTGTGCCCCATATCCAGCCAGAAAACGTGTCGCAACCGGACCCGCCAGCACTCGCGTCAGATCAAGCACACGAATTCCCTCTAGTGGCCGTTGCTTCGAAATAGGCCAGTTTGGCACACGACCGGAATCTGTAGAAGAAACATGCAGAAGTGGCTCCGCCTCGACCGCTCGTCCCTGCTCGTGTCTGCGCCAATCTTCGATCGATCTCATAACGGCCGCGCAGCCCTTTGCCGCGACGATTGCCTGCTCAAGTTCGTTTGCCTGCCAGGCGGCAACAGCCTGCGCGACTGCCTCCCGCTCTTCGGAACAGCCAAGCACCTGAAGTGCGGCCCGCCGATGGTGTGGGGCGTTGGTGTGCAATCGTATCCAGGTATCGCGGGCCTTATAATCTCCAGCTATGGCATCCCATGGTTGAGGCAACTGCCACCCGATTGGCCGCACGGATGAAGCAAACCACATCGAAGCCAGTCGTCGATCCACCTGAATATGTGGCCGCTTACCACTGCGCGTCGCAATAAATTCAGCCACCGCCATACCAGCGGATGCAATGGCTGCACTGGCCAGGTCGGTGACAGCATAGACGGATGGCAGCGCCCCGGTGCCGGTTTCCTCTGGAATAGCTTGCTCTGCGAGCGAACCACCCAATGCTTGCTGGATCTCTGCTAGAATCGCCTTGTTCATCCGATTGATGTCCTTTCATGTGGATCATTTGGCTCTGTTTGAGGTGTCTTTTGATTGTGCTCGTTGCTCAAATGGAGCGCCGAGCGACTGAGTTGCTGCACCATTGGTACAATATCTTCAAGGCTACGTGCGGGGCCAGCAAGTGTATCGAAAAACTCAAAGCTGGTCAGGGTGTAAAGGACATTGACTGCCTCATCAACTGTTGAAGGTACTGTTTGTCCAGGCTTTTCCACATATCGTTGGATGATGGCGCTTAAACCATGTCGTCGCCGTTCGTCGCGTGCTCGAATCACCTGTTCGAAATCAGGATCAAGCAAGGCCAGACCTCGCAACCGACGTGTCACAAGCCGGTCAGATTGCCAGAAATGACCAAAGATCTTGATAAGCTCGTCCAGGGCCGCAAGCGGCTCAGGTCTGCGAAAGACCGAGGCCAGTTGGTCCATGCCTCCGCTGCTGGCCAGGGAATCGCAGAGGGCTTCGAGGAGTCCGATTTTGGAGCCAAACTGGTGATAGACGGTCATGCGAGCCACATCGGCCAGCCGGGCGACCGCATCAATCGAGAAACCAGAAAAGCCATCGCTCGCGATGAGCAGATCACGAGCAGCGGCGATGATGCGGGTTCGCGTCTGTTCCGTTGCGGCCTGCCGTTGACCGAGTTTGTATGGGCGAGGACTCATAGCTTACTTGACACCTCCACGAATTAATTATACACTCAGTCTACCTAAATATTAATTGGATGGACTGTCCAGATAATAGAGTACAACGAAAGACTTGTAAAGGAGAAGCATTCCATGTCTCGAACATTTCGTTTTGGTGTTGTAGGGGGCTACGCGCCCTCGCATGCTGCCTGGGTGAGCACGGCCCGCCGAGCCGAGGAGCTTGGCTACTCGACGCTGCTTATACCAGATCGCACGTCCGTCGGAATCCTTTCCTCCATTCCAGCTTTAGCTGTGGCGGCTGAAGCAACGAGCCGATTGCGTATTGGAAATTATGTGCTTGCCAATGGCTATCGTCATCCCGTCCTGCTTGCCAGAGAAGCAGCGACGCTGGATCTGCTCTCCGAGGGTCGTTTTGAGCTTGGTCTGGGAGCGGGTGTCTCGGCTGGAGAGTTCCAGCAAATGGGGCTGTCATTTCCAAAGGCAGGTGTGCGTGTCAGCCAGCTTGAGGAAACCCTGCAACTCCTGAAGCTGCTCTTTACCGAAGAAACCGTCAACTTTAGTGGCAAGTATGCGACCGTCACCGATCTAAAAGGTACCATCAAATCCGTCCAGCAGCCGCATCCCCCGATAATGGTTGCCGGAGCGGGCGAGCGTATGCTCAAACTGGCTGCGAAGGAAGCCGACATCATTGCGATCGGCTCAAAAATCGGGGCCCAGGGTAGAGACCCCTCCGACCCTTCCCTGGAGCAAAAGATCGCCTGGATCAACGAAGCGGCTGGTCCACGCGCCGCCTCCCTGGAGCTAAGCCAGACCATCTACGACATGGAGATCACCGATAGCAAATCCCCTCTGCCCGCTCAAAAAGGCGGCTCATGGGTCGTTGCCAAGAGACCATTCACAACCGAGCAGGCCGTCGAGTATCTGCTTGAGCAACGCGAACGCTACGGTTTTTCCTATATGCAAATCCAGACGCTCCAGTTGGAAAACTTTGGGCCGGTAGTGGAGAGGCTCGCTGGCAAATAGAGATAGACTCTTCTACCCGAAGACGACCCTCCCTGGCCCTGGCAATGTGTGTCTGGGGGGTCGTCTTCGTAAACCTCCTCGTCTTCAGAACGGATCGTTGGAAAGGGTGACAGATCTCGCCCTGGTTTGTCGGGCTTGAGACTATTGAATGCTATAAAAGATGTAAATAATGCTCGTAAACCACCCCCCTTTTTTCAACAAAAATCGGTTTACGAGAAGGAAGAGTTTAAACGTTCCTTTCCTCATAAAAAGAATTCGAATCAACCTCCTAAAATGCCCAAAAAAGCCCCTGTGTGCTTATTTTTGTGTTATGATACTTCTATCAAGCTTCCCTGTGTATTCGGTTGCATAGGGATCGATCCGTAAGAGGATACTGCAAGGGCGCACTATTCATAAACGGCAAGGTAAACGCCGGGTGTTGCATAGGGGTCGATCCGAAAGAGGATACTGCAAGGTGGTTCC
>DASSXK010000532.1:0-5541 GCA_035703945.1 Ktedonobacteraceae bacterium
TATGATAAAGTAGACTCCAGCAGAGGACGAAACTGAGAGCATCGCCCAGGATTGGAAGTAAAACTTAAAGACGGTATTCATGCGTGGATCTGTTGCCACAAAAACATCGCGCAGATAGACAACTTCGCAAACAGCTACCAGCCCAAAGGCAATCCCCGAAAGTAAGGCTACATAAGCAAAAGAACGATCCTTTGGCATCAGGTAGATTACAGAAGCGGCGGCAAGCACTGTCAGCAGACCTGCGACCAGAAATGTTGTCCCATTCTGCATAAGAACAGCCAACACAGCCACCAATGCCAGCGAGAACAGCAGCCAGATCAGCCAGGGTTGAAAGCGTGGCCGAGTAAGATCTGAATATTTGCCTTCCTCTTCGGGTACACCCCGCTCATCCAGGGTCTCCGCAGTATCCTCAAACGCGAAACTTTCGTTTAAGCGCATCTTCCCGATCAGGGTCAAGAGAGAGACAAAGATCACCACAAAGGTTCCATAAATCAACACTTCGTTGATTATTGGAGAACGATCCGCAGGCACAACAATCCCGATTCCCTGGGAGGGAGAGACAAAATTCAGGTAGAAGGGCAGGTAGAGCAAGAAGGACAGAACGATCAGACTGCCACCTGCAACCAAAAATTCTACAACCAGCGTCCAACTCCAATGCGTTTTGTGTGTCACCCAGTGTTGTAACGCGAGACAGATCAGCGCCAGGCCAAGATACGTCGGGAAATCCCAGCCATTCATTGTAAACAAGCCACCAATAAGCAACGCGCTCGTGAACAGCGTCAACACCATCCGCCAACCGTGCCCAAAGGCCTCCAGCCCTCTCCCCTCTGCCAGTAACAGGTTAAAGGCGAGGCCAATCCCTACAATCGTAAAAGCCAGCGCCAGCACATGGGCATGGAAACAGGAAAGTAGAAAGCTAAAGGCCGGGAACTCATTGATCGTCTTGTTGATGACACGCGAAGGCAGAAACCAGCGTGAGTCCGTTGCCAGATCCCCGTGATAGATAAACCAGTCACGCGTCGAAGCCAGATTCCCCATAAACAGTCCCATGAACATCGACAGGATGCCAAAGGGAAGCGCTCCCAGTAAGCTCGGAAAGACTTCAGAGGCCCGAGGCTCAACAAAATTTTCCTCGTTACGCTTTAAGAAATTTCGATAGCGTGCCCAGCCTACGATATTCGTTGTCACACCAAAGAGGCAGACACCGGTTAAGCCAAAGTAGATCGAGATACCCGTATTAAAAGCCACCGCAGGCGCTTGATTAATCAGCTTCGCCAGCATCGCAATCACAAAATGAGCATAATAGTAATAGTTGATGCTATAGCCTGCATACCACATATCGTTCGGTGGCAAATGGGGACTTCGCATAATCGCAGCGATAAAGCCCTCATCCATAAACATTTCATAGGAATTTATGCCAGGCCCAAAACTCCGTAGCCAACCCAGCAGCAGGATCATTCCCAGAAAGATCAGTTCGCAGGCCGCGATATACACGATATTTGTGCGCACAAGCTTGATCAGCGTCTGGCGTGCCCTTATCAAACCGAACACATTCAATGCAATTACAATCAGCAAAATTGCCAAAATAAATACCTGATTGAAGGGCAAGAAGCGCAAAGTCATAAGCGGGAACCAGACCCCAAAGGCCAGCACAGCCATCCCCACAGCCTTACTGAAGGCCCAACCTCGATCGGGCAGGTTATGAAACACAGTGGTGGTAAGTGGCAGCGAGATAATTCCCAGAATCTCTACCAGTAACCACATTTGCAATAATTCAAGCATACGCACTCTCTAGAAATTGATGTTCAATTGAAGTTGTCCATCGGTTTTTATCACAAGCCATTCGATCTACTGCGTGAGGCGGCTTGCAAAGTCAATCAACGCAGCGAGAGAAGCTCTTACATTGTCAGTATTAGCTTATAATACGGAGAACGACCTTCTATGGTTCCCTAGTGTAACAGAATAGTACTTTGCATAACAATCTTTCACACATATTCTGCTTCGGTACCACGAACAGCCATTCTCATTTTAACAGCTACGTGACTATACGAAACACAGTCACAGCGATATTCATTTATGAAGTGCCAGAGGAAACTGCACCCCTTGTATCAACTTCTGGTAAAGCTGTTGTGACGTATATGGAGAACCAGCATCCTTCACAAAGATTCGGACGGTAGGATGATCAAATACCGAGTAGCTTTCATCCGCTCCGCTGTCATCCAGCCTGATGCCAAGCAGGTTGGGCCGGTTCTCAAATTGAGCGGCAAGGTGAAAACCCAACTGCCCGCTGAAGAGTAATTGATAATACTGAATCGTCATTGGATAGCGTGCGGTATCGCGTGGAATTGATTTATACAGGCGATCACTCGCCATCACCAACACCTGCGTACCGGCCAGGGCGACCGAAAGATGGGTAGCCTTATCAAGTGTATCATCCCCGTAGAGATCAAGTCCCGATTGAGGTTGCCCTCCCACAATATAGCTTTCTTGCGAATACTGCACCGGATCTTTATCGTCAACGGCCAATGGCAACGCATCGTCCCATTGTTCATACGTTAAAACGCTCCCCGCTGGAATATGCTGATAAATCCAACGCGAAGCCGTAATCCGTGTGTTCGGCTCGCTATACACATTCAGCAAGGCCAACCCCTGGAAGACCGTTCCCAACAGCACGAGCAACGGTAACACCAGCGTCACGCCCATCCGTAACACGGTAGGAAAACTTGCCCTGGTCTGCGACCAACTTGCAATCTGATCAGCCAGCCAGAGCAGAAAAGCCGCTCCCACTAACGTCAGACATGGATAGATCGGGAGCATGTAGCGCATAAATTTCACAAAGAAGCTGCCTGTCACCAGAAAATAAGAAAGCAGCCAGCTTAAAATTATCAGCCAGAGGCCCACATCTCGTTTCCAAATACGCCAGAACAGCCAGACAACACCAGCCAGCGAGCTAATCCCCAGCAAGAGACCAAGTCCCCACAACACAATATTTTGTGTTTCATACCAGTAAGGGATGGTGCCATAAAATTGTCTCACATAAGGCAGATCCAACTGCCCACGCGCTAATGATCCCTGATCAGCTACCTGCTGGACGAAGTTGTGAAAATCCAGCACAGCATAAGGCATGCTCACTACAAAAATCAGCAGGGCCATGCCACACATCACGATCAGAGGCTCCAGAATGCTCTTGATGCCAAAACGATGCCAGCGCAAGAGCAGAGCGACTCCAATTGGTACAACCAGAGGCGCGGCGCTAAATTTCGTGGCCAGCGCCAACGCAAATCCCAGCCCAACTACCAGCGACCAGCGAATCGACTTCTGCGTATCTACAAGCGCCACACAGGCCAGCAACGTCAACATCACAAAGAAAAGCAAGGTTGTATCAACCGCATAAAAGTGCGAAAGCTGAATTTGGAAAGGAGTAAAAGTCACCAACGCAGCAGCCAATAAGGCCAATTTCCAGGCGTTACGACGTCCCGCAGGGAGCGGGGACGTTTCATAAGCCATCAAACGCAAGCCAAGCCAGCCCGTCAACAAAATTGTCCCGCTATCAAAGAGAGCTGACAGCACGCGACCGAGCAAGGTTGCATTTGTAAAGGAGAGTATATCAGGGAAAAAATGACCCAGAATATGATCCACACCCGCTAACAGATAGAGCGGGAAAGAGCCATAGGCAAAGAAGTGAGGATTAAGTGGTGAATTCATCGGGTCCAAAAATTGGGCGATTGAAGTGGGCCAACCCAGTGTTGTTACATGAAATAGAATCTGGCGTTCGTCCGGGTGCATGCTTGTCCCCTGATCCCAGTTCAGGCCGTATAAACGCAGACCCAGGCCCAGAAGGACCAGACAATAGAGGGCCAGAGGCCGCCAAGATATCCTGATCTTCACGTCTGGAAACATCCTCTCAAATATACAAAATCATCAGCCAATTTCCAGCTCGCAAATGAGCCGGTTAAACTGCGTTTCAGGACTTTAGTATAGGGGGCATGACCCAATGGGTCAAGTAGAAACAGCAAGCAATCGATCAGTTTATTTGAATCCACTACACCAGGGAGGACCAGGAGAAGAAAGTTGGGAGAAAAACACACGAACTCAACAATGATGTGAGTCATCCAAAATGTGCAGCCGAAATTCGGCTGCACGGTCTGCCTATTTGCAATTGGGAATGTTCGGGCCTAAATCATCACCATAACTGGTAATTTTCCAGATTTTCGTCGAAGTCGTAAGGTCAGTCACCTGCCTCATGGTCAGGTGCAAGACATACGGTTTTGCCAGTTTGCTACGAGTGACATTATAATCGTAGTCCTGTGTCGTATCCTGCGTCTGAGCCGTTGTTGGCAGCGCGGTAAAGCCCGTAACAGGACCAAAGCAGCGATCATCATCCTTAGCCTGTTCCGTAAATGCGTCCGCCGAAGTATGGATTACAAATGAGCCATCCATCACTCCATACGCCTGGTCATACTGCTGACCTTTCAAAGCTGTCAAGAAATTTAAAGCCGTATCAGAGGAACCTGCCGTCACATTGGAAACGTTATAGATATTCCATGCCACAATTCCAACCACAAGCGCAACAATCAGACAGGCAGCACTTACACATGCCCAGATAAACAGTTGTCGTTTACGATTGACCGGTTGTAGTGGCTTCGTTTCAGGACGTGCAACTTTGAACTTTGAAGTAGGAGGTGGCTCATGAATATATTTCATGTTCGGTGGGCGCTTAGGAATAGCCGGCATTTGCCCGGTTCGATCACTAATCGCCGCCTGAATTCTTTGACTGGAAGACTTATCCCAGGATTTCCGAAGTTCATCCTGGCCTGGTCGTTCCTGCATTGCTTAACTCCTCAATGAATATTTAAGATAGTATTGGATATAGTTATAGGAAATACGCCCGCAGAGATCCTTAGCGATTCAACATTACAATGCCTGAGAGGTCTGCGTGAGAGCGCCTCAACTGTTCCTGGGCAGCTTTTGCCTGCTTGCGCGTTGTTTGGCCGCTGACAATTCCCAGCACGGTCTGATCCATCAGCGAACTGACAACCGAAGCATCCGCTCCGGCAAGTACTGCGGGGGTATGAAAAACAACCAATCCCGGCTGGCCATTCATAACCACCAGTTCCTTTAAACTCGCTACAATCTCAGCAAGTCGGTTTGACAAGAGAAGGGCAGATCCCTCGGACAACTGCGTACCCGCCGAAAGTAAGCGCAGATTCTTCATAAAGGTTGGCTCAAGGCAGGAAGCAACCTTAGGCGATATGACCGAGCTTTCCCGCAAAAGATCACTCAGGCCAGCCCCCTGGGGCGTGGAGAAGCGTTGCTGCAATAGAGGCGCATGGAGATCTGCGTCCACAAGGATCGTTGACATATTGCTGTTTGCCGCTGTAATTGCCAGATTTGCCGCCACCAACCTGTGCTCAGGACTTGTGGTCGCCGTTGTCATCAGCAATGTGTGGGCCAAATGGCTTTCCCAGTTCACGCGAAGATTGGCAAACAGGGTTTGATATGCCTCCCAACAGGTACTGTTGGTATCATAATCTATGAGCA
>DASSXK010000632.1:0-4663 GCA_035703945.1 Ktedonobacteraceae bacterium
TCGCCCGAATATTGAATACCACCATCACCAACAACTGGAATCCCATATTTACGTGCGACACGTGCGCAATCATAAATCGCGGTAACCTGAGGCATACCAACACCAGCAATGATACGTGTGGTACAGATCGAACCTGCTCCAATTCCCACCTTCACCGCGTCTACGCCCACGCCAATCAGGGCTTCTGTCGCTTCAGCAGTTACGACATTTCCGGCCATAAGCTGCGTCTTCCCACCAAAGCGGTCCTTAATTCGAGCAATCGTATCAATTACCATCTGGGAATGGGCATGTGAGGTATCAACAACCAGAACATCCACGCCCTCTTCAACCAGCGCCCCACAGCGCTCATCGGTATCGGGTCCCACCCCAACGGCGGCGCCGACCCGCAGGCGGCCCAGTTCATCTTTAGCGGCATCAGGATAGAGAATCTTTTTCTGAATATCCTTAATTGTAATCAAGCCGCGCAGCATACCGTGCTCGTCGACAACCGGCAGCTTCTCAATCTTATAGCGGCGCAGGCTTTCGTGCGCCTGCTCCAGGGTTGTTCCTACAGGAACGGTGATCAGATTTTCCCGCGTCATCAACTCTGAGACACGACGTTCTGGATTCGTTTCAAACCGAATATCGCGGTTTGTCAGAATACCTACGAGCCGACCATCCTTCTGAATCGGAATACCTGAGATATGGAAGCGTTGCATCACAGAAAGAGCCTCGCCCAAAGAAGCGTCTGGCTCCAGCGTAATCGGATCGGTGATCATACCCGATTCAGAACGTTTCACTTTATCGACTTCATGCGCCTGATCAGCCACTGAGAGGTTACGATGAACAATACCGATTCCACCTTCACGCGCCAGGGCAATTGCCAGGCGACCTTCGGTCACGGTATCCATTGCGGAACTTGCAATCGGAATATTCAGGTTGATTGTACGGGTGAAGCGTGTTTGCGTGGAGACATCACGAGGCAGAACGTTTGAAGCAGCAGGCAGGATAAGAACATCATCGAATGTTAGACCTTCCAGGGCAAATTTTTGCTCGAAGGAATCAAAATCATGCGCCATAGACATGGTGGCGGCATCCTCCTCCAATTAGGGAAAACGCCTGACGCACACTCACGCGCGTCCGATCGATTTTCTCTCTATTTTGAAAAACGCCCGGCGCACAACAAGAATGTGCAACCAGGCTTCACTCACAGCTTTTCTAATATTTCATTTTACAGATAGACAATACTACCTGAATTACGATGCTCGTCTATTATAAGCAATGACATAGCTACAGATCTTTATTAAGTATCGACAAATGACGCATAGAAGACAAATCCGGCACAGCCACTTCCACCTCCCAGGCGTATGTTGTCCTAGTAGTGTAACATCTGCCTCTGCCCTAGTCAACAATTAGAAGGCAAGCTTGCTATAGATCAGCTAATTTTGTCAGAAGAAAGAGCTTCAGCGAGAGTTGTCGGAAGAGAAGAAAACATGAGGAAAAACCAGGAAACGAAAAAGGGATGTTCACCGCCTCAGACGGAGATGAACATCCCTTTTTCGTGATCAAGCTTATTCAGCTCAGGTTAGACGCGTCGTGAACGGCGCCCCACAACAAAATTGTAGATCAGAACGATCAATGCGATTACGAGAAGTATATGAATGAAACCACCGAGAACATGGAAGAGGAAACCGAGCAGCCACAAAACAACAAGAACGACGACGACGATCCAAAGAATCTGTACCATTGTTAGTTCCTCCATATGAAACAAGCAATTGACGTGTTTGCAATACCACAGTGGTGTTGCACTGTTACGATAAAGTCAGTCGCCCATATGAGCTTACAATGCAATACAAAACAAAAAATCAAAGATCAGGCAATGCGTGTCACCCACGCGGTATAAGCACTTTGCATTGTTGACTTTATCCTGTTCTATTTACACGTACAATCAGGCAATTTAGTTTTATCGGAAAAAGTGCCAGCTTTCAATGAACTTGTCATCTCCGAGAAACTGCTGTACTGTATATAAAAATGTACAATAGAAATTCTCAATATAAGGAGCACCCGACATATGTCTGCTGATGCGCAGACAACGGCAACGATCAAGGCGCAGAATGCCGAGATTCAGGAAGCCATTGTCGTCGAAAATCTCGTAAAAAATTACGGCTCATTGCGAGTTGTTGATAACCTGCAATTTACGATTCATTCCGGAGAAATATTTGCCTTACTCGGCCCCAATGGCGCGGGTAAGACCACAACCGTTGAGACCCTGGAAGGATACCGCAAACCAGATCAAGGGACGGTTCGTGTGCTGGGACTCGATCCTATCCACGATGCCAAAACGTTAAAACCTCAAATCGGCGTGATGCTACAGCAAGATGGCCTCTATCCAGCGTTGACAGCCCGCGAAATCCTGCACCTTTTTGCTGGCTACTTTGAACATCCACGCAACGTTGATGAGCTACTCGAACAGGTTGGTTTAACCTCCTCGGCGAAAATCCGCTGTCGGAGACTTTCCGGTGGTCAGAAACGCCGTCTGGCTCTTGCAGTCGCCCTGATAGGCAATCCCCGCCTGGTCTTCCTCGATGAGCCTACCGCTGGCATGGACCCCCAGGCCCGTTTGACAACCTGGGAGCTCGTACGCGACCTCAAACAACGAGGAGCAACCATCCTGATCACAACTCACCTCATGGATGAAGCCGAACGTCTGGCGGATCGGGTGGGCATTATCGATCATGGCAAGTTGATCGCCCTGGATACTCCCGGCAATCTTACAGGAGCCCAGGATACGACCTCAAACCGCCCAAATGTCGTCCGTTTTGTCGCCAGGGCAGGCATCGATTGTGTGCAGTTAGCAGCATTGCCCGCAGCTCTCAAAGCTGAAGAGATCCGCCCAGGCAGTTATTTGATCGAAACTGAAGCAGTCCCGGTCCTTCTGGCAGAGCTCACGGCCTGGCTGCGCGACCAACAGATAGCCCTCTCTGAACTACGCGTAGGACATGGCTCGCTCGAAGATCTCTTCCTGCGCCTGACCGGTTCGGAGGTTCGAGGATAATATGGCAACACAGTCAATCCAACCCCAACTTGAAAGCAGTCAACCAGCATCTACGGGTCAGCAGATCTTGAACCAGGTGCGTATCGAGCTGCTATTAACCGCCCGGCGCGGCGAGAACGTGCTGATTACCTTGATCGTGCCGGTCCTGCTACTGGTATTTTTCACCTCGCTCAATATCGTGCCAGCCGTCAATGGACATGCCATCAATTTTCTGCTGCCCGGCATCCTGGCCCTGGCAATCATCGCGGCTGGGATGGTTAATCTGGGCATTGCGACCGCCTATGAGCGCTATTATGGTGTGCTCAAAAGGCTGGGAAGCTCGCCGCTTTCGCGTGGCAGCCTAGTCATCGCAAAAGTTATCTCGATTCTCATCCTGGAGGTTATCCAGGTTTTGCTGCTGGTTGGCGTGGCGGTCGCGCTCTATGGCTGGCGGCCCGCCGGCTCTCCGTTGCTCACCTTACTGGTACTGGCACTGGGAACCATCACATTCTCAGCCCTGGGATTAGCAATGGCCGGAGCATTGCGTGCTGAGATCACCCTGGGAGGCGCAAATGCCCTCTATCTGGTTTTCCTGCTCCTGGGAGGCGGGATCTTGCCGCTGAGCCACCTGCCCGCAGGACTGGCCGCTCTGGCGAGCATTCTACCTGCTGCTGCCCTGACCCAGGCTCTTCAGGCTTCCATGACCAGCGGCGCGGCTTTTCCAGGAAGTGCTCTGCTCGTGCTGACAATCTGGGGAATAGTGATTCTCTTTATTGCAATGCGCACCTTCAAATGGGAGTAATCCAGCACAACTGTATAAAGTAGAAACAAAGGGATCGATCCACATGCCGTACGGATCGGTCCCTTTGTTATGAATCAAGCAAGGCGGTTATTGTGATTGGATGGTACTTTTCCAGTTCCATTGGAACGGGCAGGTATAATCAAGCACGGCCACACCGCTACTTTCCCCACTGACAATAAAAATTGGCACGGTGCCGGCCCGAAGATGATTCTGGGCGTCTGGCAATAAAAGCCCAATCCCATCCTTTTCTTGCACATTTGAGATCGTCAGATAATACTTTCCCACATGACGCAATTCGACCAGGATCGTAAAGCTGGCACTTGAAGCGCCAGCCTGCCGCCCCATAAAACGAGGCGTGATCGTATCCATCTCATTGCGGAACGGATCGTGGAAACTGTAATCGGTCTTATATGGGTTGCCCACCACAGGTTGAGAAAAAGCGTATACTTCTGTACACAACTCATATTTAGCGAAGCTATTCGGCACACGTACCAACCTGGCATGCAGGGGAAGCGGATCGGGTGGCCGGGTAACCAGATGTGGAGACTCCAGATAATAAGTTAATCCAGCAGCCACCAACGTCGCCAGCACAAACAAGGCTCCTAAAAGTAGCCAGTATCTCCGGTATTTCATGTGATGCCTCTCCTGGTCATTGTAGCCAGTAGACCAGGACACATCCCGGCTCACACCTACAACGCAGATTTTTACGCTTCCAACAGCAGGATGGCTACCTGCCTCCTGCATAAGTAAAAACCGCCTGACACGATCTGAGAAACAATCCAACATCCGAAACTGACACACCCTCACATGCCTCTTGGAATGTTATGGCAAGGTTGATTATTCAGGTT
>DASSXK010000712.1:0-9164 GCA_035703945.1 Ktedonobacteraceae bacterium
CTGGAACGCTTCAACGTCGATCGTTTCTGGCATGGTTTGTCCTGGCTTCTCAAGCGCGTTCAGTCAGTGAAGTGAATGGCATACCAATGATCGTGTTCGGATGAACATTTGGAAAGGGATTCCCAAAGAGCCTCTCTAAAAGATAGACATAATCAGTTACATAGCGCATACTAGAGGAGGCGCGACATTTTTTATCCCCTCTTGCTCAACACTCGCCTCGCTGAAATTTCAGACGTGAACTATCACGCATGTATTTATATACGTTGACAAGCTAAATGTGAAGGAGAATCAGATGGTTTCCAGGGCCTTTGAAGTGGGCGATCGAGTGCGTGTGACGGGTGTCAACGATGCTGTTGGCATCGTACGATCGATTGATAAAAGCCGAAGACGGACCGACCCGTTTTATATCTACTTTGTAGAATTGTCTGGAGAAGAAAAGCTAATAGATTTTGAGTTTCGTGAGCTGGAATTAATCGATCCCGATGGACCTACTCCGAAGAATTAGACATTGGCTTGCGAGAAATCAAATATGAACATCCCCAGAGCAAACAAAAGGAGAGGTGCAAAGGAACTGAGTTCCCTGCACCTCTCCTGAGCTTTTTATTTACCGTCGGTCCCGGTTCCCTCGGTCACGGTATTGATAATTTGCCATTGATAGACTACATGGGGAAAGCCATCCTGGCAGTCGACAAGATACCTTGAAGAGAGATCATTTGTGAATACTTTCCCGGCAATGGTATGGCGGCCTCGGGTCGGGAATTTACGATTGGTAAAAGCCTTGCCCGGAGGAAGAATATAGACCACCTCACCAGTGCAGCGGCGCTCGTGTTCATCAATTGTCACTGAATCACCTGGCGCATATTCACCGGCGTTGGCTGGCCCAAACAACTTGAAAAGCGCATCCTGATCGTGTACATCAAGCGTAAAGTGTTCATAGACACGTTTTCCATTCCTGATGTATTCGGCAATGGGAACGCGCTCATCCGTTTCAAGCGTCACGATCCAGAGGCCCAAAAATTCTTGTGGCTGTACTACCTCCACGGGAGTCCACATCAAAGCTTTCATGTCAGGCCTGGCATGAGCTATTTTCAGCGCGGCCTGCTCCAGGAGTTTGATTTGAACCTGACGTAAGATAGAAGCGTTATCCTGTTTACTGAGATCCCGTAAATCCGAAATCTTGATTGCATTTACAGAGACCCAGGCCCACAATCCAGAGGTTTGCCAGTCGATCGGGTCCAGCGTGATGTGAAACTCTTCGCAGATGGCTGTCAGTTGTTTTGCGTGCTGGCCTGCTTCTTTTTGCTCCTCGGCAAAATTTCTAGGGATATAGGTCATAGTATATAGACTCCTCTTGAGGAACACATTACGCTTCTCTTTTCTCTACGCAGATCTTAAACTACAAATTGCAGGGATTCGACCTCTTCTGCCGTTCAACATGACTTTCACATCCCTCCATCAGGAGGAAAAACCCAGGCAATCTTTGCGTATGTGCCAGCCGTTTCAATTGGCAGCAGATTCCAGGGAGGGCAACCCGCCCCGAAACACTGTTTGATTACCTTTTTATTCTCACGGCCTTTGATCCGCCAGCACAGCCCCCTATAGAAGACACACGCCTAAAAGAGAACAGGAAAGCCAGACCAATTAAGTCCTGACGCTTAAATGTGGAAAGATTAGAACGGAATAGACACGAGTGGAAGCGCACCTCCGATAAAAGGACACGCCCGATCCTTCTCATGCTGAGGGTTGACTCTTGAGAAAACTTATAACATACGATAATTATACATTATTTTTCATATTAATACAATATTTATCAAAGGCAAGTACCGAAATTAAAGTATTTTAATAAAAAATCCCTATGATGTAGAATTAGCATACGCGAGACAATCGTTCTTTTCCTTGATACAGCGAGCAAATTGACAAGCATCTCTTCTATAACATCAGCATCTTACAGACCATACATTGACATATTGCACATATATTCTATATGTGGGATAAACCAAGATTACAAGCCCTTCTATAGCTTTCCCTCATGGATATGATATTCTGGAAAAAGACAAAACGATACAGTTTAGAGAGACATGGAAGAGGTAAACGATGAGAACATTTACGGTGTCCTCGCGCCAAAAAGATCAGATAGTGGATATTACCGATACGATCGAGGGCTATTTACAAGAAGAAAAAAATGCGGATGGTCTCTGCTCCCTGTTTGTGGCACACACGACCTGCGCGCTGACAACGGCGGATCTTGATCCCGGCACCGACCTGGATCTGCTCAATGCTCTGCGCCATCTGCTCCCCGGGCTCTCCTATCGGCACCCACACGATCCTTCCCACACCCCAGATCACCTGCTTTCAACGATCATTGGTCCATCCCTGGTCGTTCCCTACGCAGGGCATCGCTTGATGTTAGGAACGTGGCAGCGGGTAATTCTGGTTGAGCTGGATGGTCCCCGTCAACGTACGATGCATATGTCAACGTTTTAAAGGGCGGCAAACGATTGGACACAAGTTTCGTCAAGCGGCAGTTTGACGAGATCTAAACGTTGCAGACCAGGAAAACCTGTCTCACATAAAACAATTGAGACAGGTTTTCCTGGTCTTAACTCAATGAAATAGGCCCGGTATTATTTGGCTCCCTTCTTAGGGGAAGTTTTAGGGGTAGCGACCGTGCGATCAACCGGTCGGCCACCTATCTGATCCCAGGCAGCGGTAATACATTGTTTCAACAAGACCACATTTGTCAGGGGACCAACGCCGCCGGGGGTGGGAGTCACGGCTCCGGCCACGGTAGAAACCGAATCAAGATCGACATCACCGACAATTCCGCCTTCGAGCAGGGCATTGATTCCCACATCGATCACGGTAGCGCCGGGCTTGACCATCTCAGCCGTCACCATTTTAGGGCGACCAACAGCGGCCACCAACACATCAGCCTCGCGGGTCAAGGAGGGCAGGTCGCGAGTTCGGGAATGGCAGATCGTCACGGTCGCATTCTTCTGAAGCAACATCAGTGACAGCGGCTTCCCCACAACATTACTGCGGCCAATGATTACCACGCGTTTCCCTTCCAGCGGGGTTTCGGTGCGCTCAAGAATCTCAACCACGGCGGCAGCCGTTGAAGGAAGAAAACTTGGCAGGCCCAGGAAAAGATTGCCCGTACTGCGCGGACTGATCCCATCGATATCTTTTGCGGGAGAGATCGAATCAGCGACCATCTTCTGAGAAAGATGGGCAGGCAGCGGCATCTGGACAATAATTCCATGAACCGTGGGGTCCGCATTGAGATGGAGTAACAGGGAACGCAGCTCATCCGCTGAAGTATTCGCGGGCAGTTGTTCCAGGCGGGCCTGAACGCCTAGATCGTCGGCGATTCGTAAAATCGCTTTGCTATAGACACCAGAAGCCGCATCTTCCCCACCTACACGTACAATTACCAGGCCAGGAGCATTGCCATGCAGGCCGACAAAGAAACGTACATCCTCACGCAGCTCTCCCCGCAGAGCTAACCCCATCGCACGTCCATCAATAAGTGTTGCCGTCACGCTCGTCCCCCCACAATCGCTGTGACACGTTGATTGCCCTCAGAAATACTATCCAGGGCGCTGGTCAAACGAGTACTAAGAGCATTTACCATTTCAAGATCTTTCATAGCACGCATGTTTACACGCACCATCCAGCTTGCGCTGGCACCCGTGCTAGAAGCAAGCATTGAACCAGCGGCGATATCGCTGATCACATTTACATTCCCAATTTCAGCAATACGCTGACACAACTGCACCAGTTCAACGGCCCGCTCAACCATATCGAGCGGCACAAGTGCAGCATCTACCAGGCGTTCCTGAATAGCTTTGGCCCGATTGGCTTTCTCTTCATCGGTAGAATGTGGGAGCTTGAAGCAAGCAGACAACTGCTCATACGCCTGAATATCGGCTTGAATCAGTTCCTGGAAACGCAAGCGCAAGTTTTCAGTCTGCTGGATAATCGACTTTACTTCATCCTGAACTTCTTCATACCCTGTTTTGCCAACGGTCAGTCGAGCGACCATACTTGCCAGGGCAGCCCCCATTGCACCGCTGAGAGCAGAGGCCGAACCGCCGCCAGGAGTAGATTTTGATGAAGCCAGGTCATCAAGATATTGTTGTAGAGGTTGATCTAAATACACGGTGTCTCCTGCTAAACATAAGAATTATTTGTTATTTCAATTGCATTCTAACATTTAGAATAGCTTTCGTCGAGATACATGCAATGTGCCTTCCGAAAAGGCTCCAACGCAGATTCTCCTACCATAAATCTATATTTGAACTATGACTTTTGTCGTTTATCACTTCTATTGTCAAGCAGCGGTTGATCTATTCGCTAATCGTACCTCTATCACGATCCGCATTCTGGATTGTGCCTTCTCCAGCAGTAGACGTTCAAACTTACATGCCAAAAGGAATTTAGATGATTATTCAGGCGTTTTTGCCCAATTTTTTTGTTTCACAGCGTTCCATTGCATTCCACAGCAATTCATGTTATGCCATTATTTCTGAAATTATTGTATTTTGACCCTTGCAAATTTATCTATATATAGGGTATATTTTCTCTGTAAAGTTCCCCGCTTATAAAAGACAGCTTAATTTCTCCTATAGAAGCTTATTAGCGATTAAATATTATGTAGATCTTTAGTAGTTCATTAGATAATAAATGAGTTTTTGGTTTGTTCTGCTTTTCTTATGGTTGCTTGCCGCCTGCGGCGGCCAGGAGGGGAGGGTGGGAAGTGCTGGGGCACAGCCCCAGGCCCCAGTCAAGGGGCTGCGCCCCTTGCAACCCCGCTGGTTCCGAGGGAGTGGGCTGGAGCAATCTGCCTCATACTCTTAAGGTGCTGCGCCCCTGCTGGTTCCTAGAGGGTGGATTGGAGCAATCTGCCTGATACCCTTAAGAGGTTCCTTTCAACCCTGCTGGTCTGAAAGCTCAATGAAGCACTCTTCCAGCAAGGTCAAGAGCTATCGCCCTTACGTATACACTTGTCAGGTCAAGAGGATGTATTAGAGTATTGTTCAGGGATAATAAGTAGTTATCGCGCCCCTTGCAGCCCCGTTTGTCAATTACTAATGAGGTCTCACTTTATTGATATTGCTCTATTCAAGAGGAGATGCTAGATGCAAGAAACTGCACCTACAGTTGGAAATGCATTCACTAAATACTATAAATTTTTGCCTTCTCTCTATCCCCAAAAAAGAGTTATGACGATCTCACTATCAATTATGACGTTGCTGCTGGCTTTATTGTATGCTCCAGGCTCTGTCTCGGCTTCTAATGTTCGCACGGAAGTATTAAGGTCAGTGGCAGCCAACAACGCGGTATTAAGCAATAAGAATGATCTGGCCCGAACGGGAGAATTTTCCAACGAGACGACGCTCACGACAAGCAATGTAAATTCCACGCAATTTGGGAAGCGCGTCAGTTATCCGGTTGATGGGCAGGTGTATGCTGAGCCGCTCTATGTTCCCAATCTTACAATCAATGGCGTGGTCCATAATGTTGTGATTGTCGCGACTGAGAATGATAGCATCTATGCCTTCGATGCTGATCAGACCAGCCCTGGCGCCCCACTCTGGCGCAAAAGCTTCCTGAAGTCTGGCGTAACCGTCGTTTCCAGCACGGCGGTCTCTTGTACCGATATTAAACCGCAATATGGCATCACCAGCACGCCTGTCATCGATAGCGGCAGCAATACGATGTACCTGGTCGCGAACACAATGGAAAATGGGGTCAATACCTATCGCTTGCACGCAGTCGATATCACGACGGGTCTGGACAGAGCAGGCAGCCCTACGATCATCAAAGCCTCCTCTCCTGGTAGCGGCGCGGGCAGCGTAAAAGGGGTAATTACCTTCAACCCGATTGTAGAGGGACAGCGTGGTGGCCTGTTGTTAATCAATGGTCACGTATATATTGATTTCGCCTCCCATTGTGACAATGGAGCCTATCATGGTTGGATCATGTCCTACAATACCTCGAATCTTCAGCAGACGGGGGTCTATAACTCGACAAGAGAGGGCAATCAGGGTGGCATCTGGGAAGCGGGAGAAGGCATTACGTCCGATGGTGGCAACAACATCTATGTGATGACAGGAAATGGAAACTTCAACAAGAATACTGGCGGCAATAGTTTGGGCGATAGTTTCATTAAACTGAACATTTCGAATGGTGGATTCAAAGTTGTCGATTACTTTACGCCATTCAACCAGGCCTGCTTAGATGCGGCTGATAAAGATCTTGGTTCCAGCGGTACGATTCTCTTGCCCGGTGGCGAGCTGCTTGGATCTGGCAAAGAGGGGCGCATCTACGTCCTCAACCAGTCAAATCTGGGAGGGTACCATACGATCACCAACCCCTGCTCCAACCTGAGTCGAACGAATGTCGATCAAATCGTTCAGGAGGCTGGACCAAATACCGCAAAAGGCGGCATCTGGGGCACACCGGCTTTCTGGAATGGTGGCTCCAACGGCCAGTATGTCTATACCGGCGGAGTCGGGGACCATCTGCGAGCCTTCACCTTCAGTAACGGCAAAATTTCCTTACCGTCTTCTTCTATGTCACCAGAAAGCTTCGGGTTTCCGGGGGCCAATCCAGTCATCTCCAGCAATGGAACAATGCCCGGCACTGGAATCGTCTGGGCGCTGGGGAACGGCGGCGTTCTCTATGCCTACGATGCTACAGATCTGAGCAAGGAGCTTTACACCAGTAAACAGAATGCCGCCCGCGATAGTCTGGGTAGCTATACGAAGTTCTCCGTTCCAACGATTGCTAACGGTGAAGTGTTTGCTGGCACGCAGGATCACCTGGTCATCTACGGCATCCTGGGCCCCAGTGGACCAGCAACCTACAACAATATCGGTGTCAGCAACGATAGCAATCCTACATCAGCAAATTTCGATGGAGGCGGCCGTAGCTACTCCCAGCAGGCGCTTTCAGGGGCTGGCCTAAATCAGGGAAGTCCCTTTAGCTTCAACGGTGTAACTTTTACCTGGCCAAATGTCCCTTCAGGCTCAGCGGACAACTACGTTGCCCAGGGACAAACAATCAATTTCACATCGAATAGCGGCAACACGAAACTGGCATTCCTGGGTTCGTCTAACAATGGTCCCTTCACAGCCACGGCAACCATTACCTATAGCGATAACACCACCGCAAGCTTCACGCTTAGCTTTAGCGACTGGACGCTCAATGGCGGGAAATCGGCCATTCTAGCTGCCGACTTAAATGCGGCAACGATGAGTTATCGTAACAGTCCAACAGGGAAGCAAGCTACGCCCACCCATCTTTTCTATACCGATACAAACATTGATTCGACGAAAATAGTGAAGAGCATCACGTTGCCAAACACGGGTCATCTTCACATCTTCGCCATCGGGTCTAAATAACCACCCCATAAGAAGGAGTATAAAGAAGGAGTGGGGAGGAGCACTTATCGCTGCTCTCCCCACTCCTTCTTTTTATGTCAAGTGACTAGATATTGTCAATCAAGATGATTTTGCCGTTTTTAACGGTCAGGTGCGAATGGTAGCGCTCATTTCTTGTACGGGAGACGGTCATAATCACCATTGTAGGATCGGATGTATCGCCGAGTGCATCATAACTCTGGATCGGCCCCCATTCCTGGTCCTGGGTCTGGGCCAGGGTCGTAAATGCGGTCTGGCCCAGCTTTTGGCCCTGCGTTGTAGCGGCGCTTGTATCCAGGTAGGAATAGGCTTTGGTATAGTTCTTATCCTGAAGCGCCTTATAATATTCCAGGGCAATGCTGGTTGGAGCTATACTTGCTTGATGGTTGGTCGTAGTAGGGGTTGCCTGAACAGCAGTCGAGGTAGCCGAGCTTGAAGTCGTGGGAGTGGCTGATGTAGAACTGTTTCCGGTTGAAGCAGTGGATGAGCAGGCACTCAATAGTGCGAGGCATATAAGCGAAAGCAAGATGATTATTCGACGCATAATTTTTATCCTTTGCATGAGTTTATAGCGCATAAAACAGGAAAAGATGCTAATAGTGTTTCAGACGTAATATTTTATTCTTAAGGTATGCCTACAAGCTACTATAGCATAATAAAATTTGGATGACCAGAGCGCAGCCCTGGACCCAGGCAAGGAGCTTCGCCCCTTACAACCCCATTGCCACTTACAACCCCTTTGATCTTTCAAGTGAAGCGTGACCATATACGCAAAACAGAAAATGCGATATTATACAAATTAAAATTTTTCATTTGATTGAGTACAAGGAAAGCTTATGACAACCACGCTTACGCCTGCCATTCACCTGGCTGCTGTCTATAATCTGCTGACGGAAACGTATGGTGAACCACAGAACAATCCAGACTATGATCCTCTAGGAGGGTTGATCGGCACAATTCTTTCGCAACATACCTCTGATATTAATTCGGGGCGAGCCTACAAACAGCTTGTCGATGCCTATCCAACCTGGGAAGAGGTCCGTGATGCCCCAACCTATAAGGTCGCTGAGGCCATCCGTTCGGGCGGGCTGGCGAATATCAAGGCCCCACGTATCCAGGATGTGCTCATGACCTTAACCGAACAACAAGCAGAGCAGGGTGGAAACAAATCGCTCGCTGAATACCTGTATGATGAGTTGATCAAACGCTCACCCGATGAAAGCTGGAAATATCTCCGCACCATTCATGGTGTGGGTCCAAAGACGGCGGCCTGTGTCCTGATGTTTAATATGAATCTCGCGGTCATGCCGCTTGATACACACGTCTTCCGAAGCTCTCAAAGGCTGGGTCTGATCGGACCCAAGACCAGCGTTGACAAAGCTCACACGCTTTTCGCGAAGGTAGTGCCCTCTGAATGGGTCTACATTCTGCATGTTGATCTGATCCGCCACGGTCGAGAAATATGCCACTCACAGCGACCCGAATGTGGACGTTGTCCTCTGCACCCGGAGTGTGCCTATGTGGGAAGCGTCGATCCCAGCGAGACGGCTTTTTCGGAGAAATAAGCCGGGCTGAGACAGCGGGCTACACTTCCTGGAAATAGGCTGACTTCAAATGGCACAACGGTGAGATTCGATTATGAGATATACTAATCTGAAAAGGCGGATATTCCAACCCTTCTATCTTGAGAGGTAACATAACCATGCTGATTGATCTCAGAAGCGATACAGTGACACA
>DASSXK010000106.1:0-2285 GCA_035703945.1 Ktedonobacteraceae bacterium
ACTGACTGAACGCGTTTGGGAAGCTGGCAACCTTGTTCCCAGCACCATCTTAAGCGGGGAGCTTCAAGAGCTGCCTGTTTGATAAGCGTTCAGTAGGCGCGCGAGCGCCGTTGCGAAGTGTTTTGTAATAGCAACTTACAAGCCAGAAATTCTTATGAGAGAAGAAAGTATGTCCCGCGCAACCCAAACTACATTTACCTGTCCCTGCGGCACACAATTTACCAGTCCTGTTTATGAATCCGTGAATATTGGCCAGGACCCTCAGTTACAATACACGGTCCTGTCCGGTCTTTTAAACGTTTCCACCTGCCCAGATTGTGGTCGCAGGGCTGCGGTCGCTCGCCCATTTATCTACTCTGATCCCATTCATCACCTTCTGGCCTATGTCCACCCCCAGAGCGATGCGCCAAACGAAGCGCGCCAGGTCATCCTGGAGAAACTTCAGGACATCTATACCGCGATTGTTGAACAGGATGAGAATGCCGGGAACGATACAAATGGTTCGTTTGATTCCGCGATTGAAGCGGCCCAGACCCCGCCTTTGCAGGTGGTCTTTGGCGTCGATCAATTGAGCGAACTGATTAACGCCTTTTTGCCTCAGGATGAACGTCTCGGTCGTCTGGCGTTGAGTACACGCAGCCACGATCAAGCTGAACGAGCCCAGATGGTCACGATCGCTCGTAAACTGGCTTCCGAAATGTATTGCCAGATCGAGGTTGAAGATCTATCCGACGAATTTACTGTCTGGGTCTATGGTTCACGCCGCCAGATTGGCGCCTTGATGCGTGAACTTGCTCCGAGAGGCTAGGTGTAATATGATCACTGTCGGCGTTCTGACGATCAGCGATAGCGGTGCCAATGGCACGCGTGAAGATACAAGCGGTGAAAACATTCGCTCCTTGATCAGCGAGAAGCTTTCTGGGGCCGTCCTTGAGGCCGGGACGATCATTCCCGACGAAAACAGCCAGATCCAGGCCACGCTGTGTGAATGGTGCGACCAAAAAAAGCTCAACCTGATCCTGACTACCGGTGGAACGGGCCTTGCTCCTCGCGACGTGACCCCCGAAGCCACACGGGCGATCCTTGAGCGTGAGGCTCCAGGCATTGCCGAGGCTATGCGCCTCGAAAGCCTGAAGCACACTCCCTTTGGGATGCTTTCGCGTGGAATCGCTGGCACGCGTGGTCGAACCCTGATTATCAACCTCCCTGGCAGCCCCAAAGCTGTTAAGGAATGTCTGGAGGCTGTGATTGCTGTGTTGCCCCATGCCATCAATCTCTTAAGCGAAGGCCCCCGCGAACACTAGCCACTCTTTTATTATTAGCCGGCGTTTCTTCAGTTCAGCATCTTCCCCTGACCAGGAAACTAATATGAGCGAACACCATTTCTCTGCCTCTGATCTCAACTCGGGTCAGGATTTGTCTTCCCTGGCGGACCCGATCTACCTGACGGGTCATCGAGATAAGATCTTCTCGCTGGCCTGGTCGCCGGATGGTTCATCGCTTGCTTCCGGAGGACGTGACCAGGAGGTGCGTATCTGGCGGAGAAGCGACTATGCCTGTCTCTTTGTCTATTCAGGGCAGCAGGCGTATATCCTCTCGCTGGCCTGGTCGCCAGATGGCCAGTTGTTGGCATCCGGAGCATCCGATGGAACCGTCCATGTCTGGGAACCTGAAACAGGTCGCCTGGTGCAAGTCTACAGGGGACATAAGCGTTTTGTTCGGGCGATTGCCTGGTCGCCAGATGGTCTTCTGCTGGCTTCGGGCGGTGACTTTGGGGATAACACCGTTCAGGTCTGGGAAGCCAGGACGGGGAAGTTTTTGTTCAACTACACCAATCAGTATCGGATCTTTGCCCTCGATTGGTCTCCAATCAATGAACAACTGCTCGCGACCAGCTTCGATGGGAAGATCATCCTCCGACGGCCAGGGACCAACGATATGTTAGAACTTCCCGGCCAGCGTGGACCCTTATATTGTGCTCGCTGGTCCCCTTCAGGCAAGCTGCTGGCCGCTGCCGGTGAGGATTGCCAGGTCCAGATCTGGCATCCCTATGAAGCCCGACCTCGAATAATATATGGTGGGCACACTGAGCCGATCAAATGCCTCGCCTGGTTGCCCTCAGGCAAGCTAATTGCCTCGGCTGGCGAGGACAATTCTATCCAGTTGTGGGACGCAACAACTGGCTTACTACATACTCGATTGACCAACCCCCCTTCCTGGATTCGCGCCCTCTCCCTCACGCTAGATGGTCAACTGCTTGCATCAGCAAGTAGCGAGAAGATCCA
>DASSXK010000159.1:0-3965 GCA_035703945.1 Ktedonobacteraceae bacterium
CAAAGATCCACTCTGTATCCAGTGGACCGGGCGCGGCTTCTGGATGGAACTGGACCGAAAAGAAAGGGCGATCTATATGTTGCATTCCCTCGTTACTGCCATCGTTGGCATTAATAAACCAGGGCTTAAAATCAGGTGGCAGGGTTCCAACGGCGAACCCATGATTCTGGGTCGTGATATAGCAGCGTTTCGTCCCCTCCAGATAGCAGGGCTGATTCTGGCTGCGGTGTCCGAATTTCAATTTATAGGTATCGCCACCGGCCGCCAGCGCCAGCAACTGGTGCCCCAGGCAGATCCCCAGCGTCGGCACATTGCGCTCCAGCGCCGTCCGAATCGTGCCGATCGTACGCTGCGCCATCTTGGGATTGCCAGGACCGTTCGAGATCAGAATTCCATCAAATTTGAGGTCGCTGGCAAACAGATCCATGTCCCAGGGAATCACCAGAATCTTGACATCACGAGTGCGCAAGCAGCGTACAATATTCTCTTTGGCACCGCAATCGATCAACGCGATCGTCAGTTCGCCGCTGCCCTCTTCAAAAACCGTCTTCGTCGAGACCTGTTCAACCAGGTTAACCTGGTTGGGATCGTAAAAAGGAATGTCTTTCTCAAAGATAATCTTACCCGGCATCGAGCCATGCTCGCGGATATGCTGGGTCAACAGGCGTGTATCCTTGACCTCCAGGCCAGGAACACGTTGCTGCTTCAGCCATTCACCCAGGCTCATGATGCTCTGGGAATGTGAAGGGGTATTCACATAGTTGGAGACCACCAGCGCGGAGGCATGGATACGCTTATCCTCCCACAGCGAGCGGTCTGGCACACCATAGTTGCCAACAATCGGATAGGTCATCATCAGAATCTGACCGGCGAACGAGGCGTCTGTTAGCGACTCCGGATAGCCAACCATGCCAGTACTAAAGACAAGCTCACCGGCGATGCTTCCCTCGTAACCAAAGGAGCGACCGACAAAGGTAGTTCCATCTTGTAGGACCAGGGTGCCTTCTTTCAAGGCCTCCCCGGTCAGCAGGCTGCTCTCAAGCAGTATTCTTTGCATCTATCTTCCCATGTTCTCTCTACATTTATGTGTTTGTAGAATGTTTTTAGCTGATTTTTTTTGGTTCTATGCGCGACCCAGCACCAGGGCCAGCAGAGCCATGCGGGTATACAATCCATTGCGAATCTGCGAACGCAGGTACACGGCACGCTCGTCCGCATCAACGGTAGGAGCAATCGTGCCAACGCGGGGCAACGGGTCCATCAGTATCATATCTTTACGGGCATAGGTATTCAGCAACTCTGGTGTCACCATCAACGATTCCTTGATGATGTTCTCATACCCGTCCTGCGAGCTGAAGCGCTCTTTCTGTACCCGCGTCCAGTACCAGAAATCGCAATCACCCGGAATTTCCTTCTCGTTGCTGATCTCGTACATCCTGATCCCGCGCGAACTCAGATGAGTGAAATCCTCGCTTTGCAGGTGTAGTTGCTCAGGAGCCAGCAGATAAACCGTATTATGTGGAAACAGTGCCAGTCCCCGGATCAAGGAGTGTAGCGTGCGGCTATTCAAAAGATCACCAGCCAGCAGACCGGTGATATGATCCAGTCGCCCGAACTTCTCATAGACCGTGTAGAGGTCCAGCAATGTCTGCGTAGGATGCTCGTTATTGCCATCACCAGCATTGATGATTGGCATTGTGGCAGCGGCTTCGGCTGCTTGCCGGGCAGAACCAGGAACGCGATGGCGCAGAACCAGCGCATTGGCATAGGCTTCCATCACCTGGATTGTGTCCTCGAAGGACTCGCCCTTGGAAAGTGAGGAGGCGGTTTCTGGATTTTGCATTTCAAGCGTCTGGCCTCCCAGGCGCTTCACGGCGGTCGCAAAAGAGCCAAAGGTGCGACTGGACGGTTCGCAGAAGAGCAGAGCTATCACAAGACCCTCAAGCAAATGTGAAGGCTCGTTATTCACTGCGATACGCTTCATCTGGTGTGTCAACTCAAAAATTCGATACAGGTCCCCCGCTGAAAACTGGTCCAGCGAAAGAATATCCTTACCACTAAAATCGCCCTGAATCTTGGTCATTTCAGTCAAAACACGTGATGCAACCTGACTCATTTTCATCCTCCATGATAAATGCTCGTTCCCACGAGAGAGTAATGGATGACCTGTTGACATGTCATCCGTCTCTTATTCCCTGGATAATTACAAAAAATCGGCATTGAATCTATCGGTGGTCTAGGTGCTGGCAACACTGACAGCGCTTGAGACGCTAGATGTCAAAAAAAATTCCTCTTCCCGAAACGAAGCGGGAGAGGAAAAAGAAATAGAATTCGGAAAAACGGCACCGGGTCTGGTCTGAAAATGCGGAATTCGTCTTTGAGACCAGTTGCTTAGCTGTACTATTCTGTTCCAGAAGTTAGAGCCCATGAAGATGCCGTACCTTTTCCACTGAGTGGAATTGTTGGGAAACGTTTTCAAATTGACAAGATTATACCCACTGATTACACAAAAGTCAAGGAGATTACGGCGCTTGCTTCTCTGCGAATCACATGGATACGCTCCTCAGGCTCTTTCAGGCAGAATAAATTGGCCATTATTCCTTATCAAATACAGTTTACGACCACCCATAGCTCTCAAACCAGGTCCCTTGCAAATAATTGGCTAACGCCTGCCTCACATAAGGAACCACATTGTTTGGTAGCTGATCCAGAGGATACCAGGCCAGTTCATCGCACTTTTCTGGCTCGCCATTCTGGATAACGCCCTGCCAGGTGGTGGCAGCAAAAAAGAAGTTGACGGCCTCACCGCTATCAAACTTGCGGTGCATAACCCCAACGAGCTTTAAATCAAAGGGCTGTAGCTCGATCAGAGCTTCTTCACGGGCTTCGCGAATCATCGCCTGACTGATTTCCTCATTCCCATCCAGGTGTCCCGCAATCACACTATAATTTCCATCTTCGTAGCCGGTATTGTAGCGGCGTAGCAGCAAAACCTGCTTATCTCGTATCAGAAAAAGGTGGACGGCAACCGGCATTGTGAAACGTTTCTGTGGTGAATTCAAAGGGATCTGTTCGCTCCTATCTCTCTAATTTTCTTCATGTACTATATTACGATGTAAGAATAGACTGACTCCCACTACTGAGATAAACCAGCAGCATTTTAGCTTTTATGCTCGGCGTGATATGATACAGAGCAAAACCAAGCGCGGTCCCCTCAATGCCAAACGGCAGATCAGGCATAACCGCGCCAGGAGAGCGAAAGAAGCACGAAAATTATGGAAACGTCGCGACCAAAACTAGCGGATTTTTCAACTTTACCCAAAACCCTGCTGCACCTGCACCTGGATTGCTCGTTGAGCTTTAACTATATCCACAAAATCGACCCCGGCATCTCACTCGAAACCTATCAGAACGAATTTGTCGCGCCAGCCAAATGCACCAACCTGGCAGATTTTCTCAAGGTCCCCCCACGCTCGATTGCCCTGATGCAAACACCAGAACAGCTACACCTTGCCACGCTGGATGTCTTCGACCAGCTTAAAGCCGATAATGTGCAGTACGCGGAACTGCGCTTTGCTCCGTTTTTGCATACAGAAAAAGGCCTCTCGACCGAACAGGTTGTCGAGATCATCAACGCCTCTACCGCTGAGGCCAGCCGAGCCACAGGCATCGAAGCACGCTTGATCCTCTGTACGCTACGCCACTTTTCATCCGAACAGAGCCTCCATACCGCCAGACTGGTCAAGCATTTCCAGGGCACACGTGTGGCAGCGTTGGACATTGCTGGCGATGAAGCGGGGCAGCCGCTGGCTCCCCATATCCCGGCTTTCGACTTCGCCCGCGAACATAATCTTCTCTACACAGCCCACGCGGGCGAGGCCAGCGGCCCGGCCAGCGTCTGGGAAACCATCAAATATCTGCACCCCCAACGGATTGGACATGGTGTGCGCAGCAGCGAAGATCCA
>DASSXK010000198.1:0-3826 GCA_035703945.1 Ktedonobacteraceae bacterium
CAGGAAATTGCCGACCCCTTGCTCCAACAAGAATGGCAGATAAGCGTTTTGAATATCTTTCGGTCGCCAGGCCAGCAGAAAGGTATCCAGCGTCACAACGATTGCTTCGCAGCCCGCCCGTTCCGCGCGTTGAACCACGCTGGCATTGAAGGCCGGGTCTTTGCTCCAATAAAGCTGAAACCAGCGGGGAGCCTCACCCATGCCCTGGGCAACCTGCTCCAGCGGCATCGTCGAAGCGGTGCTAAAGATCATCGGAATACCCAGCGAAGCAGCGGCTCGGGCCACACCAGCTTCGGCGTCAGGATGGACAATCGAGTGCACACCGATCGGTGCCAGCAGGAATGGAACTGGATAGCGCCGTTGAAATAAGTTGATGCTCAGATCACGTTGCGAAACATCCCGCAGCATCCGGGGAACGATCCGCCAGCGTCGAAAGGCTTCCAGGTTAGCCCGCATTGTATCGGGCATACCATCCAGATAGCCGCTGGCCTCGGGGGTCATGGCCAGATTGGCAGCCCGTTCCAACCCTTCACTATCGACCGGAATCTGGGGGCGCTTTCCCTCAAGCCCTCCCATATAGACTTGAAACTGTCGCTGTAAACCATAGGCAGGCGAGGGAGTCGGCTGAGAACTCATCGCAAATATCCTTCCTCATCTTTGAGCAACGATCAAAGAGCCATCCATTCCAATTTCGGCCCATCTTACCGCACAACCCAGATCGTAAGCACTCTCAACGACCAAAACGTCGGCGCTGTGCTCATTGGCGATCCAGTCCCATCCGCACTATCTATAACATGGCTCACTTTTAAAACGTTTATGACACAATGCAGGTATCAGACACCTATACAAAAAGAGCCACCTTTTTTCAAGGTAGCTCTTTATACGTAAGTGCAGAGAATGGGAGCTTTTTTAACTATGCTGCCATCTTCTCCACAGGTGGCTTGTTCAGCGGGCGAACCGCGAAGCTGCGTACCAGTGCCAGAATACCCAGCCCAAGTGCAACGACCAACACAAAGGCGTTTATAAGCAACGGACCAAACCATTGCCCACCAAAAAGGGGCCAGACACCATGATTGGGATCGAAGATCCAGACACCACCATGAGTCCAGCGGTTCCCATCCCAAACCACGACCGCAATCACATTAGCAACCAGTATGCCTACGAACACAGCCCCAAAGCCACGAACCACACGCCAACTATATGAGTTTGCCTCTTGACTCGTCAGAGCTAACAAGAGAGCACCAAAAATGAGATAAGGTACCATCATAAACAGGAGAAACTCCACAAAGCTTGCCAGTGAGAGAAATACCGTATTTCCCACCAGAATATTGCCCGGTGAAAGTTGGGTAATCCCTCCAGGCGTTGCCGCGCTACCCCAGAAACCATAGATTGCGATACAGGCAGGCAGAAGCAAAGCAATCACAAGTGCCAAACCAAGCGGCCACCATTGACGTTCGCGGATTGCTTGCAGCCCTTTCACCCCAGTCACAAACAAAACGACCCCTACACCCAGTGCGCTTATACTAATATTCAGCCAGTCCACAGCCAAATCCATCATTGAATAACCTGGTCCACTATCGACTGGGAGCCGTTGAATAAGGCTTGCAACACCTACGGCAACGCAAAGCAGAGCAAAGCAAAGTGTGCCAAACTGACGATTTTTGAAGGAATTTTTAATTGTAACGATTGTGATGATAAAGAGCGCGACAACACACAAGCCAGGAACAATACCGAGAGTAAGAACTGCGGCAATCGTTTCAGTAGTAGCTCCAAGCGGATTATCATTGAAAGCCAAACCGCCATTCAGGTTGAGCCAAAACGTAGCAGAAAACATGAACATTGCAAGCGCACCAATAAAAAGGATAGACAATGTCCTGGCATCGCGGATTCGACTTAACATAAATCCCTCCTCCGAGCGGTACGATGGGTCCAGGCGAGCATCCAGTGCCCCAAGCAACAGGTCAAAGATCGTGAACATACTGATTGTGTGCTGTTCAAGCACCTCTAGCATCTCTTCGTAATAGCGTTCGCGCCATTTGCAGGGGTAGAAATGCAGTATCCAGGTCACTATTCTCATGCGTTACTTTCCCTTTTCAAGCTCAATCGGCTTGCAGAGCTCCATTTTGTTGTTGCCTGGGCTAGACAACCTGGATGCGATGTTGCGCGGTCGAGACGATCCGCTCCATCGTCGCAAGTTGTTCTTGCAGCGCCGCGACCCCGGCGGCCGTGATGCGATAGGGACGACGACGGTCCTCGCTCTCCATTGGCTGAATCCAGCCACGCTGTTCGAGACGACCAATCGCGCCGTAGAGCGTCCCTGGCTCCAGATACGTACCGCTAAATTGCTGAATATCTTCCATCATGGCATAGCCATGCTTTGGGCCCCCGGCCAGACTGGAGAGGATCAGCGTCGCGGGATTGGAAAAACGCCCCAGATCCGATGATTGTTTCGGCATAGCCTGATCTTCCTTCGTGTTTAATCAGTGTCACTAATCATTCTTACTTAGTAAGTATAACTTAGTAATAACATAGAAAGCTCACATAAGTCAAGAGATAGGGGATCTATACAGCCAAAACGGGTTTAAGCTAAAAAAGCCATTCTAAGATACATAAACATTGCCTGGAGATAGATAAAATCGCAATCAGGCTTACAGGCAAAAGTTTATACTAAAGAGGGAGCAATGTCGCTTCGACCTAAACCAACGGACCACTATTTCCCGATTTATGCTCAAGAAAAAGAACAGAATAACAGAGAACAGACCCGAAAAAGAGTCATCATACGCGGCACAGCGGCAATATATACAGTTGTTAAACTCAGCAAGTATCTCGGGCATTCATCCTTGTCCTCTCATAGGGAATGCGGTATACTGACGAGAAAATAGTATATGTTTCTGGATGTGCCTGGAGGAAGGATACCCGTGAAAATTACCTGTAAACAGCAAGATTTGAGCCGAGGTCTCTCAACGGTGAGTCATGCCGTTTCGAGCCGCAGTACACTCCCAATTCTCGCTAATATTTTATTGACCACCGATCAGGGCCGTTTGAAGCTCTCCGCGACCAATCTGGAAATTGGCATTAATTGCTGGGTCGATGCCCAGATCATCGAGGAAGGAACAACCACCGTTCCCGCCAAACTGATCACCGACTTTGTGAACAGCCTTCCTCAGAAGGACGTCGAAATCACCGTTCCTGAAGAATCCCACACGATGAGCATCAAGAGCCTGCGCAGTAGCGCCAACATCAAAGGGATGGACCCCTCGGAATATCCTTTGATCCCAAGCTCCGAAGGTGGCGAATCCCCAATCATACTCGACGCCGCCCTGCTCAAAGAGATGATCAGCGAGGTCGCCTTCGCAGCCGCCGACGATGATACGCGCCCGGTTTTCACCGGCGTACTGGTCCAGTTGCGCGAAGAAAACCTGACCTTCGCATCCGCCGACGCCTTCCGCCTGGCCCTGCGGATCGCGCCCCTGCCCAATACCGATGGCAACCGCGAAGACATCCTGATTCCGGCCAAAACCCTGACCGAACTGGCCCGCATCCTCCCATCTGAGGGCAGCGTCCAGATGATCGTGACCCCGAACCGCAGCCAGGTGCTGTTCCACGCCGAACAGGTTGACCTTGTTTCGCGCCTGATCGAGGGAACCTTCCCCAATTTCCGGAATATCATCCCGAAGGACCACACAACCCGCGCCATCGTACAGACCCGCGAGTTCGCCGAGGCAGTCAAGCCAGCCGCGCTGTTTGCTCGCACCAGCTCGAATATCGCACGCATTAAAATCGCCGGCCCCGAAAGTGGCGAAGAAGCTGGCTCCGTCACAATCGA